>CAYTGY010000009.1:0-30924 GCA_964437265.1 uncultured Spirochaetaceae bacterium
GCTAATTGTCTATCTGAAAAGCATTTACAAGCCCACGACAACCCTTGAAGGTGGGTTGCAGGAACAGCGTGAACGATTGAGTCGGTCGAAGCATGAGCACGTGTGTCAGCGACGGGACGTCGATGCCTTCGTTCAGCACATCAACCGCGCAGACAGCCTCAAGCGGATCGGTCTCATCCTGTAACCTATCGAGGATTGCTGCGCGGTCCTTGGCCAGCGTGTCGCCAAGGAGAGCGACCGACACGACGCCTCGTTTGCTGAAGGCCTCGGCCATCCATCGCGCGTGCCCAACGTTGCTGCAGAAGGCGAGGGCCTTTGTCTTGCCATGCGACGGCTGAAATCGTCGCAGGTTTCTCGTAATCAATTCTGCTCGGCTGTCGTTGCTTAGGGCCTGCTCGAGTTCAGCCTCATCGTAGCCCGTACCGGTCCACCGGATCGGCTCGTAGTCTACTGGGTCATAGATCGCGTAGTAGTGAAACGGAGCTAACCATCTTCTCGAGATAGCTTCGAGCAGACGGACCTCGTACGCTATCCGTCTGTCACACAATTCAAGCACATCCTGACCGTCGGCCCGCTCAGGGGTGGCTGTCATACCCAGGAGATGAGTCGGTTTCAGATAGGTCAGAACCTTCTGATAGCTCTCCGCTTGGGCGTGGTGGAACTCGTCAATGATGACGTAGTCAAACGAATCCGGTGCGAAACGCTTCAGGTTCGCTTCCCTCGCAAGTGTTTGTATGGATGCGAAGACGGCAACGTTTCCGTCCGGAACCGCACCAACTTTCTTTTTGCCCTGCACGAGAACTCGCGCATGTTCAGTGAGCACTTTGCCATAGGCCTTCTCAGCCTGGCGGAGGATCAGATCGCGGTGAGCAATGAAAAGTATGCGGGTTGCACCGGCGCTTCTCGCTTCAAACGCGCTAAGATAGGTCTTGCCAAGTCCGGTCGCTGCGATCACGGCGAACCGCGGAACACCAGCCTTTCGAAGCGCCTCGAGACGCTTGAGGGCTTCCTGTTGTGCTGGCCTGGGGATAACTGAAGGAAGACCTGGCCCCTGAGCCGGTGACCGATCTTTCCCGCCTCCGCTCTGTATGATGAGGCTCAGTGTTTGCCGAGCTTCATCCGCGCGCCGGTGCAGTTGTCCGTATTTCTCGATAAACGATGCGGAGGGGGCGTAGCCATGTTGATTCCACGCGGTATCGAATAGCTCCAGCGCTCGCTCGAATGGAGTCTTGGCTTCCACAAGAGGAGCGTTGATCTCGAAGTCGGAGAGATAGTTCCATTCCACGTTTGGGCCAAACCCGGCGGCCGTGAAGTTCGAGGACCCGATCAGCATCACGTGCCGGCCGTCCTCTTTCTCACAGAGAATCGCCTTTGCATGGAATGCTGGTGGCTGTTCGGCCAGGAGATCGCCCCCCCGGTCTGCGTTTTCACAGTACAACCGCAGTGATAGACCCTTCTCCCAGTTTGCGAATGTCGTGAGCGTTTCTGGACGGTTGAGGAAGCCCATCAAGGACGTAAGGATGCGCACCGTACCACCGTCAGAGGTGAGATCTTGAAGCGGTAGAATCAGGGGATTGGTGTCCCCCGCAGAGAGAAAAGCACTTGCGATACTGACACGAGTAGAGCGCCGTACATGGTCCGCCACGACGGAGTGAAGAGGAGGTGAATCGCTTGTTGTTACGATACCTGGCGCTAACTGTTCCCCGGAGAAGGCGGAGCGATGCGGAATCTCCAGCGCCCGCAGACGCGACACGCTGCTTTGGACTCGGTCGAGAATCTCAGGTAGCTCTTTGCTCCCTTCAGTCCGATACGCGCTGTGTAGAATAGCTATGAGCTGGGCGATCTCGTCTCTGAACTCACTCGAAAGCAACCGCGTTAGCCTCTAGATTGTATACTCTACCGGATAGTTGCCCCAGGCGCGAGTCGCACCCGCCGGTGCTCGTCACATAAGTCTTGCTGCCGCCACACTGTCGCCCAACCGCGTGGCGGTCGCAACCGTCACGGTCAACAACTACTCCGTCTGCCGATCGAACGATACGACGAGCGACACATGCTCATCCAGTTGAAGCAGCGTGGGCTCTCCGTTGCGGATGATGCCAGTAACGTCCTCCGGTGTCAGTGAGAGCGATGCAATCTCGTCGTGATCCGATTCGTCGACGTCGACAACTGTAACGGTCAGAATTCTGTTCTCGAGTATCGCGAAATCGATGGGCTTGTATGGGGCCGGTTCGCCAGTATCAGCCGCGACTTCGGTTTGGGCGGACTGCCCGGCCGAGTCTGTGACGCGTATGAAGGGATCGGGCTCGGTCCAGAAGTCCCACGGGTAGTCGTCGTCGATCGGATTCAGCCGGAAGTGCACCGCATACACGCCAAATATCTCAAGTGGGCGTACGCCGAAGCCGCCAACACAATCATGCGAGTTCGCCGGCGTTTACGATACCGGCATGTGGCCGAGCTCTATGATCGCATCCGATCGCGGAAGGGACATTCGATTGCAATTGGGGCAGTTTCCCGCCACCTGGCGGAAGCATCGTGGTCGATTCTCACCAAGAAGGAGCCATACCGCGAGCCGGTACGAAAGAAGGAATGTGTTTCGTCTACGAACGGGTAAGCGCGAATGTGTCATGGGTGCAACGACACCCGCTCAAGACATCATCATGCTGGCTTGGACAGCGAAGATATGACTTCGATGAAACGGACTCGGTGAAGACGATTATCATCCCGGCCGATTGAAAGTGAAGGAACCAAAAGAAGGAAGCTAAGTAACCTTTTTTGTTGACCAGTGCAACGTTCTCAGATATGACATATTCCGGCCTGTCTCCGGCCAACATGATGACTGTCGCACATTCCATGACGAGTACGCGCAAGCACGTTTACGCGTACTCGTGTACGATCAGAACATGGAACACACAGAGAGGCTGCAAGGGCAGCTTCGGTCGGTGGTAAAGGAAGGTCTCACCCTAGAGCCGCGGTTTGCCGAGATCGCCGAGCGGTGGGAGCGATGGTGGCGATTCGACGCCGATCGTCCGCTATTAATCGGGACGGCGCCGAGGATTCGCGGCGGAGACTGGAACAAGAGGTTTGATCTGATCGAGTCGCCCGCGCGCTGGCTGGAGGCGAGTCGTGCGCGCATGGAGGCTACGTATTTCGTTGGTCAGAGTGTGCCCCACATCCGGGTCGACTTCGGGCCGGTTCTCACCGCCGCCTTTCTCGGGGCTGATCTTCACTTCGCGCTTCGCGAAAACACCTCCTGGCAGACTCCGCTTGCTGACGTTTACGAACGCTCGCTCGAGATCGATCCGCAGAATCGCTGGTTCCGTGCCTGCATGGCATTGGTGGAAACCACGGCCTGCGACGCCTCGGTTTCGTACCTGGTGAGCCTCCCCGATCTCTCCGGTGCGACCGACATCCTGGCCAACCTTCGTGGATCTGAGCAGCTGCTCATGGACCTCTACGACCGGCCGGACGACGTACTGGCAGGGCTGCCAAAGCTTGTAGACGCGTGGGAGTTCGCATTCGCCCGGATCATGGGTGCGATAGTCGAGCGGGGAGCCGGCATGACAAGCTGGCTTCATGCGTGGTCGGAGATCCCGTACACCGTGCCCACATGCGATTTCAACGCCATGATCGGTCCTGAACATTTCGCCGAGTTCGCGTTGCCCTACCTGGAAGAACAGGGCCGCCGAGCCGGGCGCTGTCTCTTTCACCTGGACGGGAATGACACCTCCCGACATGCGGCGGCGCTATCGGCGTCCTCGATCGATGCGATTCAGTACACCCCCGGTGCGGGATCCACGGGTGCGCTCGCGAAGGTGCCGATGTTCCGTATGCTGCAGGAGGCTGGCAAGCCCGTCCTCGTCGTCGCTCTAGCGCGTGAGGTGCCCGAGCTCCTTCGCTTGCTCGACCGCCGGGGCACGGTGCTGTTCGTGGAAGACCTTTCCGACCAGTCTGCCGCGGAGGAGCTCGAGGAGCTCGTTGGTAGATCGGGATAGAGGCCAGATGAAGAAGCTGGGACTAGTAGTCGTTGGCCGCGGCGAGGGCCTCGGCCTGCTCTATGAGGCACCGGGAGCGGCGATCCAGGAGGATCTTTTGCTGGAATTGCTCTGGCGACAGGCTGGCTTTCTGCCGGAACACCCGTATGAAGTGCGAGAGATTGCCGAATCCCGACGCATGGGCCATCTTGATCACGGTTATTCCGCGGCTCAGCTCCAGGCGAGTATGCTTCCACCATGGGGCTTTCCGGCGCGATTGGGTGCGAGCATCTCTCGCACCTGGCAGATCTGGGTTCCGTACGATTGCAACGGGGTTCCGATCTCAGCGACCACATCCGGCAGAGCACGGCCGCAGGCTATGCGGCTCAAGAGGGCAGGCCGATCCCGCCCGCGTCGACGAGCATCTCTCCGAACAGATGGGCGACGGGTGGCTCGCCCCGCTATCTGGGGGCCATGCTTCCTCGCTGGAGCGACGTGATCAAGGTGTCAGATGACGTGGAATCCGATAGTCGAGGACGCCTTCTGGCGCGCAGGGTCAACACGGATCGTAGTGCATTGATCCAGCGGGTCGAGAGGCTACCGGCGAGTACACCGGACACCATCTGAAGCGCGTCGGCTGGCGGATTCTGTCTCCCGATGTAGCGTGCTTCGTGATCGCTAGGACGGTCCCCCTCGACGCGTGGGCCCAGCTGGGCGCCGACCACCGATACTGGACCCTCATCGATGAGATTATCAGACGCCTTGGGAGATCCGTCGGTCGTTGCCGAACCGAAGGGGCGTTTTCGCCTTCACATCAATTCCGAGTTGACCGACACGCATGCGAGTTTCTACTGGTCCGGGCGTCTGCAGAAGACCGAGCCGTGCACTGTCGTGGATTCCGCCCGCCACAGTACCAAGTGGTTCAAGACGGCGCAGGATCGGTCTTTCCGTTTGGGCTGGCCGGCGATTACCGCCCTCCAATTTGCCACGACCGCTTGCGCTACGGTATGCGCATCGACGGTTTTCGCATGACGTTTCTGGTCTATGATCAAAGGTGGTCACCCCGCTTTCGGTGCGGGCGGGATCGACCAAGGGATGCTACGGGCCGAGCGCCTGTCGGTAGATCGCCCGCGCGTCGGTTTCGCTCACCGGCCGCGGATTGTTGTTCATGAGCCGTGTCACGAGCACCGCAGCCCTTGCCATCGCATCGATGTCGGCCTCGCGCACACCGAATTCCGACAGAGACTCCGGTATGCCGCAGCCGCGAGACAGCTCAACGACTCTCTCGACCGCAGCCGACGCAACATGCTCGACGTTCGATTGCGAATCCGAACCTGAGACCGTTCCGGGCGCGACAACCCCCATTGCTTCGGCAACGCGGACGTATCGAAGCGGGCATGCGGGCAGGTTGAACCGCATCACGTGAGGCAACAGCATCGAGTTGGCCACTCCGTGCGGCACTCTAAACGTGCCGCCGAGCGGATACGCGAGCGCGTGGACCGCTGCGGTGTTCACCGGGCCCAGACACAACCCACCGTAAAGGCTTCCGAGCGACATCGCCGATCTCGCGTCGAGGTCCGTTCCGTCGGCGACCGCGCGTGCGACGTGGCCGCTAATGAGGTGAATGCCCTCGAGCGCGTAGACGTCGACCGCCGGGTGCGCGTGAACGTTTGTAAAGGCCTCGATGCAGTGCGTGAGTGCGTCGATTCCCGTTGATGCCGTAACCGCCGGCGGGGATGATACGGTCAGAACCGGGTCGACGATCGCGCTGTCGGGAACCAGATGGCGGCTGACGACGCCTTTCTTGAGCGCTGCATCGGTATCGGTCAGTACTGCGATCGGCGTCACCTCGCTTCCGGTCCCAGAGGTGGTAGGTAGCGCAATGAGTCGCGGCTTCCGGGACGATACCATGTCTATTCCGACGACGCTCACAATCGGGTCGTCGGTGGTCGATAGCACCGACAGAATCTTTGCCAGGTCTATCGCCGAACCGCCACCGATGCCTACCACGCAGTCGGGTGCGAAGCTTCGAACACTTGATCGAAGCCGCTCGACCTCGATGATCGGCGGCTCCGGTACAACCTCGGTGATCCACTTGAAGGCCGATCCGGCAGTTTCGATGATCTGTGCGACATCGTCGATGGCCGGGCGAACCGCGGGGTCGACAACGGCTAGTATCCGCGTTGCTCCGATCAGGTGATCACGGAGTCTTTCCCTGCGGTCAACGCCGAACTCGATGACACCGGGCTGGCGAAGTTGAACGGGATGTATCACTGAAACCTCCTCACGGCACCTGGGCGAAGTGTAGCCCAGGTTGGCAGGGAGAGGAAGCGGCTTGATCGATCATGGACGCCTCACGGCCATCGTCGGGTTCTTGCCATCTGCGCACGGGGCTACTACCATCTCCCCAATGGAGCGATGGGTGATTGGTAGCGTCTCGACACAGTACCGGAACCAGCGGCGGTCATGCGTGCGATTGCCCGCGCTGAGGTAGAACCAACGGAGGTGGAGCATTTGAGTAGTCGATCTCCAGGATATCCCTGGCGGGAACTATCCCGATTTGCGCAGCTACAGACGGAAACCCGGATTGTGGTGCCGATTGGCTCGCGCGAGACCGCAAGCAGGCGAAGTAGTGCGCGTACTCGTCGTTGCCGATGACCTCACCGGTGCGTGCGATACCGGCGTCCAGTTCGCACGATCCGGGCGGCCATGCTCCGTCGCGTTTCTGCCCCGGCTTGCAGAAGACGAACGCAGGCGGTCCCATCTCGACGCCTTCGACCGGGACATTGTGATCGTCGATACCGAGTCGCGACACGTGCCCCCGCACGAGGCGGCGTCGCGCGTTCGTTCGGTCGTGTCGCATGCTGGTTCCGACACGATCGTTCTCAAGAAGATCGACTCGACGTTCCGCGGCAACGTCGCGTCGGAGGTAGGCTCCGCTCTCGGCGTGCTTCGTGGACGGATTGGAGTCGTCGTACCGGCGTACCCCGCCGGCGGTCGTACGACTGTCGGCGGCCGCTGCCTTGTGCACGGCATTCCGCTCGACGCCACTGAGTTCGCACATGATCCGCTGTCGCCGGTGACCACCGCGTCGGTTGCCGACCTCGTTGGTTGTTCGGCTCCGGTCCGCCGGGACCCCACCGGACGCACTCCGGTGCGAGATCCCGGGCGACGCTCGATCCAAGCGTCGGGCTCGGAAGCTGTGCGTAAGGCGGTACACGACGCGTCGCCCGGCGACATCATTATCGTAGATGCGACGACTCAAGACGAAATCGATGCGGTGTTGTCGGTCGTCGCGGACGATCTTCATCGCGTCGTATTCATCGGCTCGGCCGGGCTTGCGTCGGCGATCGGCCACGGACTCCTGGGACATCGAGGCCATGATGAGCCTGAGGAGCTGCGACCCGTCGCACGCCGGCCGGTTCTCGGGGTTGTCGGCAGTCTCAGTGGGCGAACTCGTGCGCAGGTCGATTGGCTCGTGTCGAGAGGCGGCGCGACGAGGTTCGTGTGTGGCTTATCCGATGCGACGGACGTGACTGCAGCCGCCACTGAAGCGCTACGGTCCGGCTGCTCTGTCGTCCTTGTATCGCCCGACGATCGACTGCAAGAAGCCGCGGCCGTCGCCAGGCGGCTTGCTCGGAGTGCAGGGGCAGTTCTGGCGCGGTTCGGCGCCTTGTGGCAACCTGTTGCTGCACGGCGTCCCCTTGCCGACCCGGCCCCTCCCGGGCTCGTATTGACCGGCGGAGAGACCGCGCTCGCCGTGCTTCGTGACCTCGGCGTCGACCGCGTAGACGTTGTGCGAGAACTCGCCCCGGGGGTCCCGGTACTCGGGCTCTACGGACGACGCTACAGCGGACCCGCGGTGTCGAAGGCGGGCGGTTTTGGCGGAGACGATATTCTGATCCACGCGTTCAGGCATCTGGAGGAGGGCAGATGAACTGAGTAGTGATGGTCGATTCGAACGGCGTGAGGCCGGAGATCCTGTTTCGCACCGCATCAGAGCGAGGCCGCCGGCAGCAGGTATCCGGCGACGATCGTGATCAGGTACGCGACGGGCAGCGCGACCGCGGCAGGTCGATCGAGTTGGTCGCGCGAACTGCTGATCCCGACGCGGAGGACTGCAATCACGAACACCAACGACGGGAAGTAGAGCGTGAAGAACTCGGGCGGGACGAGCAGCCCGCCCGGGGTCAGCGCGGCGCTCGCACCGACCACGAAGAGCACGTTCAGAATGTCGGCCCTCCTATCACGTTACCGAGCGCGAGCTCGCCGTGGCCCCTTCTGACCGCTGTGATTGCGGTGACTAACTCCGGCAGCGACGTGCCGAACGCGACGAGCGTTGCGGCGATGATCGCGTCGGGGATTCGCAACCGGTGGGCCGTCTTCCACAGCCGGGATGAGGATCTGCGAGCCGATGACCACGAGCGCGATTCCCGCGAGCAATTTCAGTAGCGACACGATCGGATGGACCGTGGGATGGACTCGCTCGTCTTCGACGGAAATCGGCTCGCCCACGCCCACCCCCTGTGGGATGCGCCCGCCATCCTCGAAGACGGTCTCCAACGACAGAAACGGAAGCGACGCGAATATCAGCAGTCCCGCGCTCCCAACCTGGATCCAGCTCTACCGGTTCACGACGCCCTTTTCAGTCGGCACGACGCCGATGATTGCGGCCAGGCCGAGTATCAGTCCGGTGTCCGCGATGATCGATCCGACTGCGTTACCAAGCGCGATGCCGGGAAGCCCGCGCGCAGGCGCCATCACGGTGACGAGCAGGGCCGCACCCCTGACGACGATCGCCAGTGTGCCGAGCACGACCGCCAGGACGAGCACCACGTGCAGGTTGGTGAAGAAGCGAGGTTATGCATGATTCCATCCGAGCTACAGCTCCGCGGGAGCGTCAGGGGCGTCGGCACGGCGGGCGCTGTTATCCAATGCTCGCACGGACCGCAGTTGTTCGAGCAGTCGAGCGACCACCGTTCCTTCAGTTTCCGCAACGTTGGCCTGCTCGTAAGGATCGGCTTGGAGGTCGTAAAGCTCACAGTCTTGACCCGACGTGGAGTCCCGGTTTGTCATCAGCTTCCAGCGGTCGCTGATCAGCGAGAAACGCTGCTCCTTGACGTTCCAGTAGAGCGGCCGATCGACAGGTGTCTCATTCCAGCCGGTCACTTCTCGATGATCGTGCGGGTGGGTAATCGCGTCCCACACGGTTGTGCCGTCGACCCTCTCCATCGAGGCATCCAGATCAGCCGCTTTCGCCAAGGTAGGCAGCCAGTCGCACACGTGAACGGCGCTATCGCAATGCCCCACAGGAACGGTGCCTTTCCAGCTCACGACGCAAGGCGTTCTGATACCGCCCTCGTACAGCTGTCCTTTCTGTCCACGGAATGGCAGATTGCTCCCCAGTCTGCGGTGGTGCTCCTGGAAGCCCGGATAGAGCGCCAATTTCCCGTCCGAGTAGCCCTCCGTTGCTCCGTTATCTGAAGCAAACACCACGAGCGTGTCTTCCAGTAGGCGCTTTGCCGTGAGGAAGTCGACCAGCTTGCCGACCGCGTCGTCCATGTGGGAGGTGTACGCGGCGTATCGCTTGAACGATTGATCTCGTTCCGGATCGGAATCGAAGTCGCAATACGCGTAGCGATCAAGCCATTCGTGGGGCGCATTGACTGGGATATGAACTGCCGTAAAGGGAACGTAACAGAACCACGGCCCCTGACACTCCGATATCCAGCCGATTGCCTCACGTGTAATGAGATCAGTCGCGTGGCCATCCTCCTCGATGAGTGTGCCGTCGCGGTGCCACGTGATCGAGTGGGCGCCGCGCTTGTACCGATGACTGTAGGGATCAACACCGCCCGCGAGGCTTCCGTAGGAAGCGTCGAAGCCGTACCGGTTGGGTATGCAGCCCGAGGACGAGCCCAGATGCCACTTGCCGAAGAGTCCAGTTGAATAGCCGCCTGCCCGAAACGCACCCGCAATGGTCGGGCATCCGTCTGGCAGCACGGCGTCGTTCGTCGGCGCGGTAGCGTGGACACCGAACCGTCCTGCGTAGCGACCCGTCATCAATGAAGCCCTTGTCGGCGTACAAGTTGGACACACATAGTGTCGTCGAAGCTCAACACCTCCCGCCGCGAGGCGATCGATGTTCGGTGTTAGGATCGGCGAGCCGTGCATACTCACATCGGCCCATCCAAGGTCGTCCGCGAGGATAAAGAGAATGTTTGGCTGTTGTCCCATCATGATCTCCTATTGACCGTAGTTGTTGATCCGGCGCTCTCTTTCAGATTGCTTCGAACCAATTATCGCTGTCCCTCACCGATCATGCCCCTGTTCCGTGGCGTCACGTGACGATCAGTTTCGAGTAGAGGTCTGGTTGCCGATGAGGAACCAGCTTCTCCACTCTCACGTTCATGTCGAGATCGCACACCAGTACTCCGGGCACGGAAGTCAGGAGCTTCGCTTCCAGGTCTCCTGTTGGACCGCAGATCAAGCTCACTCTGGGATGACAGAAGGCGATGTAAAGCTCGTTTTCATACGAACGGGTTCTCATCATCCACTCGTTGAACTCGTGCCATTTCCCGTATGTCGGGTTAACGATCACCTCCGCGCCCTTCAGCTTCAGGGTCCGCGGAACCTCGGGCCAACGCCGGTCGGCACAAATCATCACGCCGATCCTCCCGAGCTTGGTATCGAATGTCTCGAGTGCGTCTCCTCGGGTGAAGTGACGGTCGTGGCCCCGGAGATGTGTTTTGCAGTACACGCCGATGTCTTCACCGTGATCGTCAACAAGGAGCGCGGCGTTCCACATGCGATCGTCTTCCTTAAGGACGAAACCAAACACCATGTGCAACGACAGCTCGGCCGCCTTGCGCCTGACACGGTCCAGGTAGCTGCTCTTGTTCAGCTCCTGAGCGTGCGCCTTCATCCTGTTCCAGTCGAATCCCTCCTGATCGGCCTCCGCCATGTAGTAACCGTCCAAGTAGCATTCGCACGTCGATAGGAGCTGAACACCCTGCGCCGCCGCCTCGTGGGCGGCGCGTTCGAACTCCTTCATGTTGTCGTCGATGTCAACTCGGTTGGGAATGTGCTTGTGCAGGCCAACCCTGAGTACACGTCGCTCGCTCAACTCTGTACCTCCCCCGTTCCTCGCACTATCGACCATTGCCTGCTGTCATCCAGAGCACACGCGAACCCAGCGTATTCGGAATCGTGCACATATGTCAGATATTAACATGCGGCCGAAACGTCGGCAAGCCAGTCGAGGCGAACTGCTTCGTGCCACATAGCATCGCTCGCCGTCGTGACCTGGTCGAGTGCCGGCCGGCACTCGAGTCTTGACACCGACGGAAGCGCGCGTTGACAGTCTTGCCCTACATGAGAAGAATAGGTTTGCGCCCGGCAAGGAGTACACTGAAGATGGCAGCACCACGCTCCGCGATCCTCAAGCCGCTTGAACTCGTGGGAGTTACAGACAGCATACTGGAGCAGATCCAGGACCGGATCATCAACGGCGATCTAGTCGAAGGTGATAGACTCCCATCTGAACAGGAGCTGGCGCAGCAGGCCGGAGTAGGGCGCAGATCGGTGCGCGATGCGCTTAAGGCCCTTGAGATGAAGGGGCTGATAACCATCCGGAAGGGCTCGGGTGCCTTTGTCGCCCGCAACGATCTGGACATGTACATCCAAGCGATGGTGCGTAACGTTCAGGCCTACATCAAACTCGATCGAGCCAAGCTCGCTCATCTTCTCCAGTATCGGGAACTGCTGTCCGGTAGCATTATCTCTATGCTGGCGCTCACTCCGAATCCCGATGTTATCCGTGACTTGGAGAAGGCGCTGGCTGCGCAGGAAGAGGCGCACGAACGCGACAGCGGGGCTATGTACAACCGTGCGCACCTCAGGTTCCACCAGGCGATCATAGACAGTCTGAACAATCCGCTCGTGACCATGATGCACAGCCAGGTCATCAAACTCCTGGAGCCCTACATGAGACAAGCGGCCAACGATGGACGCATAGTGGAATCTTCGATCCAGGAACACCGAGAGATCCTCAACGCGATCAAGAGCGGCGACGCTGCGCACGCACACGCGGCGTTCAGTAGCCACCTCAGCATGAGTCTTGAGCACCTTGAGAGGGTGATCTGATCAAGCCGTCTCGAAATGGTGCGGCGCGCTGCGACGCAGCGCGCGTCTCCCTTGAGCTGTCCGGGCGAACGGCCGCAGATGGCCCGCTCGGCTGCCCATGGTTTTCCTCAGATCGACCGTGACAGAGCGCGGCTTTGCGCACCCTGTCAGCTTCATGGTTGAGAGGCTGTCGAGAGGCGTATCGCTTCGGTCCGAGATCCGCAGCGCCGTAGCTGCCACCCGCAAGATGGCCCCTTCGGTCGCTATGTTCGCGACGGGTGTTCCGTACGACGGCGAATCGGGGATCCGGTTTACTCCTTGAATGTGAGTGCAATCGGCGGAGAATCTCTTCTCCGTGCAGGAATTGGGGACTCTATTTCAGAACTCTGGCATGTGGCCAGACCGCGACATGGTTCAGCTCGATCCTGTGCTGAGCTGTAGACTTGGCCAATACGTTTAGATGCTCGATGCGATGCGGGAGCACGGCTGGCCCTTGCGTCGGTGCATTTCGCATCACGGTCACCTTTCTAGCGTGCCCATTGCTGCGGGTCTCTGGACCGGGGGTAACGAGACCGATCCACGGACGCACCGCTCTGCACAGATCGCCGCTAACGGCCCGACCGAGCTTCTGTGTGAACAGATGCCAGGCCACGGAATCTGCGACAAGGTTCTACTCGTGACCAGTTCGGGTCGCGCTCGACTCCGTGCCTGCGTGGTTTCTGCATCGCTGTTGGCATCCGACATTTCTGCCGCGAGTCGCCCAAAACAATAGACATATGTCCGTGGTTATGGTATCCTCCATGCAATGTTGACGCTTCCCGCGCAAGGTGTCTGGGTCGCCATGGTGACGCCCATGCATCCGGATGAATCGATAAACTTCTCCGAGTTGCGAAACCAGATCAACCGGTTCATCGATGCCGGCGTTGACGCCCTGTTCTGTCTCGGGACAAACGGCGAGTTCTACGCGCTGAGTCTTGAGGAGAAGACAGCTGTCATGGAGCACACCGTTGCGGAGGTCTCCGGGCGTGTTCCTGTCTGCTTCGGAGTTGGTTGCGTCACGACAAAAGAGACTATCGAAACGGCCCGGCGCGCGGGGGGCGCCGGCGCCGACGCCGTGAGCGTCATCACACCGCATTTCGTTGCGCTGAGCGGGGAACAGATCGAGCGACACTTCCGTGCCGTTGCGGACTCCATTTCGCTCCCCGTGTTGCTGTACAACATACCGGCCCGAACCCAGAACCGTATCGACGTTGCGACGGTCGCGCGACTGGCATCGGTCGAGAACATCGTCGCAATCAAGGACTCCAGCGGGAGCCTTCCTGGCGTGCAGGAATTCGTTCGCGCAAGACAGGACGACTTCAAAGTCTTCGTGGGCACTGACTCCCTGATCCTCGAAGGCTTGGATGCGGGGGCATGCGGAGCGGTTTCAGGTTTGGCTAATGTTTGTCCGCGGCTCGTCGTGTCGATCTACGCGGCCTGGCGAGACGGGCGTCGTGATGATGCGATGCAAGCCCAGGGCAGGTTGTCGCGCGTTCGGGAGATCCTCTCGCGCGGTAACCCGAATACGGTCACCAAGCTTGCTGTGAACATGATCGGGCAGCCAGTAGGACCCGCCCGCGAGCCGGCATCATGGATGTCCCCGGAGGACGAGGATGCGGTGCGACAGCATCTGGACGCTGTCCTCGACCGCGCACGTGACGTGTGAGGTGTCGCGAGCTCGGACCGGGCGTCATGGAGGGATACCAGTATGTCTAGTGGACGCGTAAGGAACGCCCTGCGCTTCGGGTGGACACCGCTCGTGGAAGGGGTGTTCGGTGATCTTGAGATGGCGGCCCTGCAACTCGAGGCTGGAACACGCGAACGGTTCGAAACCGGAGATCGTGAATACGGCCTGGTGATCATCCACGGCTGCTGCCGGGTTACGCTGGCAACAGGTGAGACCTACGATCTTGGACCCAGGCAAGATCCGTTCGAGCATCTGCCGTATGGGCTCCTTTTGTCCCGGCAGCAGGAAGCGATCGTCTCTGCCAGTGAAGACTCCCTGATAGGGGTCGGAACCTCACCCGCTCGAGTTCAGTACCCAAACTTCTACCTGACTCCGGATGATGTCCGAGAATACCAGCGTGGCAGCGACAACTGGTCGCGTTCAGTCCGGTTCGTGTTTTGGGCCGACAATACGCAAGGCAATCAGCTGCTCATGGGAGAGACGGTTGTACCTTCGGGCAATTGGGGCACCATTCCCCCGCACCGTCACGATCGATATGTGCCCGAGGTAGAGGTGCCGTACAAAGAGGTCTACTTCTTTCGATTTTCCCGTCCGGGCGGGTTTGGTTTGATCTGGCAATTCGATGACGATGACACGATGGATCAGGCGTACAGCCTCAGGTCGAACGATGCCGCGTATCTTGGCGAAGGATACCATCCGGTTGTGTGCGGACCGGGGTCCACCATGTACCAGTTGACTATGATGGCCGGAGAGCATCGAATGTCACGAGCACGTCTTCACGATGGGTATAGGCACCTGACAGAAGAGAGGGGCATGGTCAACCCGTACGAGAACCAGAAGTAATGGTCGGCGAAATGGATCGCCTGCCAGGCTGAAGCCAATGCACAAGGGAGACATCATATGAGTGCCAGACCGAATCTCGTGTTCTTTCTTTCCGACCAGCTGCGGTGGGACCACGTCGGGGCCTATGGTAACGATAGGATCCGTACGCCGCGGCTGGATGCGCTGGCGAAGGAGAGCGTGCTCTTCCGACGCGCGTATTGCACACAGCCGGTGTGCACTCCTTCCCGCGGAACCATTGTCACCGGCTTGTATCCGCACAACCACGGCGCAGTCGGGAATAACGTTCCGCTGTCACGGGAAGCGCGAACGATTGCGGAGATGGTCGATGGGTACACGACTGCGTATATGGGAAAGTGGCACCTTGGGGACGAGATCATTGCCCAACATGGCTTCAGCGAGTGGCTCAGCACCGAGGAGTACAAGAAACACTTGAGCCGGCCGGAGTACAAGACGCAGAATTGCTCATACTACCACTTTCTCCGGCAAAACGGGTTCATGCCCGACAAGGAGGTCGAAGGCGTTGCCACTATCAGTAGAGACTTTGCAACCCGGGTGCCTGAGCGGTTCAGTAAGCCGGCGTACGTCGCCGCCGAAGCGTCCCGTTTCATCGCAGAGCACCGGGAAGACCCATTCATCCTGTTTGTGACGTTCCTCGAGCCGCATCCTCCCTACTACAGCGTCTATGATGATATGTACCATCCCGATTGGGTGGATCTCCCTCCGTGCTTCGACGCGGATCTTGCCGGTGACAAGCCCAGCATTTACCACCTGATACGCCGGTACGCCTATGAGCATGGTAGGCATCAGCCTCTGCGCGACGAATCGGACTGGCGGCGCCTCATTGCCCGCTACTGGGGAGCAACTACACTGGTTGATACGTATGTCGGCGTGGTGCTTGACGCACTGAGGCAGAATGGGGTTGATGAGCGTACCGTCGTGGCATTCACCAGCGATCATGGTGACATGATGGGCGACTTCAGGATGATCCAGAAGGGTGTCATTCACGACTCGGCGTCTCGGGTTCCAATGATGGTCAAGATTCCGTCGCTCACTGACTCGGGACTTACCATCGATGAGCCGGTCAGTCAGGTCGATCTGGTCCCCACGCTGCTGGAGGCAATGGGTGTGAGTGCCGGGACACCGCTGGACGGCAAGAGCCTCCTGCCTGCGATAGACGGTCGTGCGGATCTCTCGGACAACGACGTCTTCGTGGAGTGGAACCTGGGCAAGAACGCCGGTGAATGGGCGACCCATTTTTCCGGGCATACCGAACTCGACGAAGCTGTTCGCAACGCGACGGATGCAGACTGGCGCGGGATCGTCTCTGCCGACGGACGAAAGCTCGTGATTCATCAAGCCGGTGAACATGAGCTGTACGACGTCAACGATGATCCGTTGGAGCGGACGAATCTGTACCATCGCGCCGATCGGCAGACCGAGATTGCCGAGTTGCGGCGCCGGATTGTCGAGTGGCAGGCGAAGACGAACGATCAGATGGAGCTTCCCGAACCACAGTCTCCGGATGTCCGATGACCGGAGGCAGTCACCATGGCACGGGTCCGTGACAGGCACTGCGGCCAGCCACAGGCTGATGAATAAGTAAAACATATGTCATAGATTTCTGTTGACGGTAGCACCGGCATCGGTTACACTGCGACGACCATGGAGGAGTCGTTGATTCGCACCGTTCACGGCGCAAGAGCCAACAGCCGCGACCGCCTTTCGCGATGGCTGCATGAGTTCTCGAGGGAACGCAGCTACCACCTGATGATTCTTCCCGGCTTGATCCTTGTCATCCTGTTCGCCTACTTCCCGATGTACGGAATCCTCATCGGGTTCAAGAACTTCAATATCACCAGAGGGATCCTTGAGAGCCCGTGGGCGCGGAATGCTGGCTTCGAGCATTTCATCGACTTCTTCCGTGCCCCGGAAGTTGGCCTCGTGTTACGCAATACAATGGCACTTGGACTCTTCAGCGTCCTGATTGTCCAGGTTCAGCCAATGCTGTTCGCCATCCTTCTCAACGAAGTGCGGCACAAAGCCTTCAAGCGTGTCACGCAGACTGTATCGTATCTACCGCACTTCATCTCCTGGGTGGTGCTCGCCGGCCTAATCTTTGTGCTGTTCGTACCAACGCGAGGGGGTCCGGCCAACGCACTGCTTCTCCGACTGGGACTCATCGAGGAGCCGATTGACTTCGTGAACAACAGCATCACGATCTGGCCGATGTTCATCCTTGCCGAGATATGGAAGAGTCTTGGATGGAACGCAATCATCTACCTGGCGGTGATCTCGAGTATCGACCCCGAGCTCTACGAGGCGTTGGACATGGACGGCGGCGGTCGATTCGCGAAGATGCGGTACGTTACGTGGCCCGCGATTCAGCAGACGTTCGTGATTCTTGTGATTCTTCGGATCGGTAACTTCCTCAACACGGGTTTCTTTGATCAGTCATATCTCCTCGGTACGCCGTTCAACCGGAACATGACAATGGTCCTCGACGTCTACATCCTGAGGATCGGTCTGGAAAACGCTCGCTACTCTTTTGCAACCGCGGTGGGCCTGCTCAAGAACGTTGTGAGCATCGTGCTGCTTCTGTCGGCTAACGCCGTCAGCAAGCGCGTTACCGACAAGGGGTTGTTCTAGTGGCGACTCCGCTGTCGATGACCGAGGCTGCTCGACTCACCAGGCTGCGCGATCGGGTCTTCTTGAGCATCTTGTACAGCCTGTTCGTTGTCTATTGCTTGACCGTTCTCTACCCCTTCTACTTCCTGATAATCAACTCCCTCCAGGCGGCTCGCTCCGCTGCTGTTCTAGAGCCACGGTATTGGCTGCCTACTCGCGTTACGCTCGCTAACTATACACGACTTCTGAGCAGGCCGGAGACAGTACAACGTCTCTTTGTGTCCGTCGCGCGCGTAGTGATTGGCACGGCCATTCACCTGACAGTGACCTCTCTTGTCGCGTTCGGGCTGCGAAAACGGGATCTAAAATTTCGGAACCTCTATCTCGGACTGTTCACGGTAACTCTGTTCTTTAACGGCGGACTGATCCCGGAGTTCCTGAACTACCGGATGCTTGGTGTCTTCAACACGTTCCTCGTGTACGTGCTTCCCCGAGCGTTTACGTTCTTCACAGTCATCATTTTCATGTCGTGTTTCCGCGATATCCCAGACTCACTCGCCGAGTCAGCTCACATCGACGGCGCCGGGCCGTTTCTCGTGTTTGTTCGCATTTACGTGCCGCTATCGGTAGCTGTCTATGCGACGCTGGGGCTCTTTTCAGTGGTCAATCAGTGGGAACGATGGCTCGACACTGCGTACTTCACGACGAAGGAATCGCTTGAGACGTTTTCGTTTCACCTGATGCGGATGGTGAAAGGAGGCAATCTTCTCGAGGACGCACTCAAAGACTTTGCAGGAAGCCCGCTGGAGGAGTATTCGGGCGAAGGGATGAAGTATGCGGCTATGATAGTCGCCGTGATTCCTGTGTTGGCGATGTATCCATTCGCACAGCGGTACTTTGTCAAGGGAATCAAGATTGGAGCGGTGAAAGGCTGATCAGACAGCGGTCTTGAGACCGTAGAGAATTTGCGAATGGGGGTGCAAAAATGAGAACGAAGTGGTTTCTGTTGGCAGGAGCAATGCTGATCATTGCCTCGGCGTCACTGGTTGCCGGTGGCGCCGAGGAAGCTCCGCGGGGTTCCGAGCAGGGCCGCGTGCAACTGCTCGACAAGAGTTGGGAGACGTTCCAAGATGAACCCATTACGCTTACTGCGTTCTGGGACAAGCAGCGAGACTTCACCGAAGTCTTGAGATCAGACGCACTTGTCATCGAAGAGATGACGCGAGCGACCGGCGTAACGCTGGATATCCGGGCCGCGGTCGACAGCAGCGAGCAGTCGCTCAATCTCCTGATAGCTTCCGGAGAGTATCCGGATTTCATGTTCGTTGAATATGGCCGCCCTGCCGGAGGCGCACTGGTCGATGACGGCCTGCTCTACTCGTTCGATGAGTTGGCCGACGAATACGGCGTGGACATGACGCGGTATCTCAATCCAAATCAGCTGTTTACGCAGAGGATCACATTCGACAGGCCCGAGATCTACTACCTGAACCAAGCCGGCGTCCCTGCGAGCAAGTGGGACGATCCGTTGGTCGTGCGGTGGGAGATCGGCCCCATGGTAAACGATGCGTACTATGAGGCAATCGGCTCACCGTCTATCGAGTCGATAGATGACCTCATCAATGCGGCTCTGCGCGCCAGAGAAGAAACCGGCGTCCCCTATCCGATCAACGTGCATCGCCAGAGGGCCGACCGGAGAGGGTTGTGGAACGAACCGGTCGAGGTGGTACGGCTGCTGGCTTTTTACGGACTCGATGATCCGTCCAACTTCAACAACCCGCAAGGCACGAACCACAAGTTTTACTTCCAGACCGAGGCATTCATCGATCTTCTGACCGATCTCAACCGAATGTGGGATCTGGGCCTCCTCCCGCCTGACGTGTGGACCTCTACAAACAAACGGGCGCGCGCCTTCGCTGGCGAGGTCATGTTCGAACTGGTGAACGACGCCTCGAATCTCCAGTCCTATACGCTGAATGTGCAGGACAATATGGGCCCCGACCATAGCTTTCGAGTGCTCCCGAACTTCAGTGCGCGACCGGAGAAGTACGAGTACAGCGCGGCGGGGTCGTTCGGAATCGGCGAGGAGTGGGCGTTCTCGATTCCACGGAACGGAGCCAACCCGCTGCGCGCGCTCGCCTTCCTCGACTACATCTACTCGGACGACTTCCAGATCCTGAACTGGTTCGGACTTGAGGGTGAACACCACACCGTAGTTGACGGGACTCCCACACTGATACCCGATTTTGCCGAGAGGCTTGCCGGCATGACCAACGAGCAACGCGCTGCAGAGTACCAGTTCAACGCACTCAGCAGCGATCTGCGTGACGGGTACTGGGTCAACGTCCAGCGCCAGCAGAACATGCCGGAGTTCGCAGCAGCTCTTGCGGGCCCGCTCGCTCCGACGATACAAGCTTTCCGAGATACGACTCAGGTCGCGGCAGCCCAGATCGCAAGTTATCCTCCTGACTCGGAGGAACTGAAGATCTTCAGCAACATAGCTTCAGTTTTTGGCGATGAGGTCGCGCGAATCGTGGTCGGTCCGGCCGACCAGATTGAGGGTTCGTACAATGCTCTGATGCAACGTATCGAGGGCATGGGATTGGCGCAACTGAACGACTTCCAGGGGCAGTACATAAGAGACTTCTCGGATCTGGTCGCAAGGTACGGCGAGTAGGTCTCGCGCGAGTCTCCGGATCTCGCCCGATGGGGCGACCTCGAATTGATGTCAGTAGCCGCCATCATTCTGTGATGGCGGCTCGACACCCGGCGTCAGCAGTCCCGGCTTGAACTCGAGAGGAGATGATTCAATGAACAGCACGGGAGTCTACCTGAGCGATTTGTCTCGCTGCGAGCCGCGCGAACGCCTGTCGAGCGCGGAAGCCACCGACACGTGGCGGCTGATCGAGTATGAAACTGAAGACGGGCTGAACGGCACCATGGTCGCCGCGCGGCCGGAGCACGAGTGCGGAGAGTTGACGCTGCCGCTGGATGTAAACGGTCCGCATCGAGTTTTTCTGGGTATCAACTACACCAAATCCAAGTACACCACGTGGCACTCGGACGATATCCTGTACGGCCAGCTCGAGGTGAAGCTGTCCGACGATTTCGGGTTTCACCGCGTCGGCCTCGAGGTAACTTCCACGTCAACCGGGGTTGGTCCCGGGAAGAGCGGTGTCTCCAACAGTCTCTACAAGTCGATTCAGGACGCATACTGGAGAACCGCCGATCTGACGCATCAGGCACTTGTGATCAGGCAGCCGCACGCACCCTACCGGCACTACCCCTATCGAACCGCCATCAGCAATCTCTCGTACGTCCGACTTGTCCCACTGACGGAGGAAGAGATCGCGCAGTGGCGGGCCGAGGCGCCTGACGACGCGACCCGGCGAGTCGCGATTCAGTATTGCACGGGTCATATGACCGGACATACCCGCGGTACCGTGATGTATCACCCTGATGATCGGCAGTGGTTCCGAGACGAGATCGCTCCTTTTACCGATTCTGATGTCGGTCTCATGATCGTCGAGGCGATGCGCGGGAATCTCTGCACGTTCCGGACCAGCATCGGCGACGTTGGTCCTGAAGACAACCGATGGGACCCGGCCTGGGTTGATCCGCTGGAGGAGTTCACCTCGGTATGCCACGAGAAGGGTTTGCGGATTTTTGCGGCGCTCAGGATGATCGGCCCCCAGTACCCGATGAACACGGAGCCGATAGCCCGGGCGAGCCACTTCCGGCGGCATCCGGAATGGGCAAAGAGGGACGCAGACGGCGTTCCCGCGAACGGGTGGAGTCTGGCGTTTCCTGAGGTGAGACAGTACTGGCTTTCGCTCATGTCTGAGGCACTGGAATACGGAATCGACGGTCTGCAACTCCACTTGAACCGCACCTTTCCGTTCGTGCTCTTCGAGCACCCGGTCATCGAGGCGTTCCGCGAGGAACACGGTATCGACCCGCGCGAACTGGACTACTACGATCCGCGCCGGCTTCAGCACTGTGCCGAGTACCTGACGGCGTTTCTGCGGGAGATCCGCGGGCTACTCGACCAGCGGCCGAACCGACAGCTGGGTGTTACGGTAAGCGGAGTTCAGGACCGGTACGATCAGAACGCCGAGTTCGACTCGCTCAGGTATGGGTGCGATGTTGAGGGCTGGCTGCGCGAAGGGTTGGTCGACTATGTCATGCCGACACCAGAGATAGATCCGACCGTGCTGCGCAAGTGGCGCGGGATCGGTGGTGACGCCGTGCGTATCTGGCCCGATCTATCAAAGACCGCCGGGCTTCCCGAAGAGTGCGCCCGACTCGCTGAGAAGTACTACGAGGCCGGTGCCGACGGGCTGTCGCTCTGGGGAGGTGAACGAAGGACGGCTCGCGTGAGCGAGTGGGCGGCGGTGCGGCTGCTTGGCCATCGAAACCTGCTCGGCCGGATAGCGCGTGACGGACCAGACTGGTACTCCGTTCACACTATGAAGTACCTCGCCGGGCTCTCGGTGAAGCACAGCTTCAGAGACGGCTGATTGTTGAGTCGGACGTCTTCCACATCCGACAGAACCACAGACCCTGACTGAACGATCCGGGGCGCGCGAGGGGGGATAAAATGAACGATCTATCAGAGCAACTGTGCGGAGTTATCGGCGTGCTGGCGACTCCGTTCGACGAAGACAATCGTGTGGACACCACCTCTATTCGTGCGAACGTCAGAAGCTCGATTGGCTTTGGCGTCTCGGCCTTTCTCGTCCCGGCCTATGCAGGCGAAGTCGACTGGCTCTCCGCGCGAGAGCGGATTCAGGTAGTGGAGACTGTTCTCGATGAGTCCTCCGGAAGGGTTCCGGTGATCGGCGGAGCTACTGCAGTCGACCAGCCCGGCCGAATTGCAGCAGCCAGAGACCTGATGGCGGTTGGGTGCAAAGCGATCCTTGCCCATATTCCCAATGGCGACACCGATGAGTACGCACGCGAGGTGCGAGAAATAGCCGATGTCGGTCCTGAGGTCCTGATGCTTCAAGAGGTTGACCCGGTGGGACCGGGGGTTGCGGTCGAGACGCTCGCTTCCTTGTTTGATGGAATCGACTGTCTCACGTGGATTAAGACTGAAGTAGTCGGCCGATACCGTAAGGTGAGCGAGCTCCGCAGCGTGCTCGGTTCCTCCGCTAGAATCGGAACAGCCGGGGTCGAGTACATCGAGGCGCTGGACCGCGGGGTGGATGCCTACATGCCCACCGCCTACCATGATCTGTATGCGCTTATCTACAATTTGCACAGAGCAGGGCGAAGGGATCGCGCGGTTGAGGTATACCATCTGCTTCTGCCGATGCTCTCGTTCAGCTACGCGCACACCGGGACCGTGCTCAACAAGCGTCTGCTCAAGCGGATGGGTGTTTTCGCGGACACCCGAATCCGGACGTATGCTGTGCCGTTCGACGCGTACGAGGAGCGTATCGCTGACGAGCTCATCGAGCGTTACCTTGGTCTTTCAGCGACACTGGCCGAGCAGGGTGAGCCGGGATTGCCTATGGCGTAGCGCGGGGGATGGCTTCGTCCGGAGCGCCCTTGTGAAGATACGACATATGTTGTACATTCGGAACCGAGTTGAGGCAAAGGGCAGCGCCGAGCGTCTGCGACTCTGGAGATTATAGATGCTGAACCTACACGACTTGGCCGCGCCGGGTCTCATGCTGTCGCAGACCTGGCCCACGTCTCGTGAACGTGAAGGCGACACCATCAGGGCCCTTGAGGCCGCAGTCTCACAAGCGTTTTTCGCTTCTTACCAGTCGGTCGAGGTCCCGTACCCGGCCGAACGAAAGGAGATCGCTCGGATCGTAGCTTCGGAGGGGGCACACTACGACTACTGCGTGGCGAGAGTACTGAACGAGGGTGGGCTTAGCCTATCCGACCTTGATGAAGCGAATCGAGAAAAAAGCTGTGATGAAGTCATTCGATGCATGGATCACGCCCGGGAGGCCGGAGCTGCCGTGCTCACCGTCGTCAGCGGTGGCGCGCCCGCTGACCCGTCGCGTCGCGACGACGCACTGAGGTCCCTCGAGCGCTCACTGCGGACGATAGCGAGTGAGGGGCGCAAGGCGCCTTCTGTCGCTCTGGTGATCGAACCGCTGGATGTCAACGCCCACAAGAGACATACGCTCGGCTACACCGCCGAGGCAGTAAGAATCATGAACAATCTGCGTGAAGATGGTCTTGACGTGAGCCTCTTGCTCGATACGGCCCATATGGTATTGAACGGAGAACTTCCACTCGAGGCGCTCGAGCAGGCATTGGAGCTGACAACGACATTTCATTACTGCAATTGCGTTACCGACAGCAGCGACGAGTTGTTCGGCGACAGGCACATCCGTTTCGGACCACCCGGTGTCCTCGACACCTGCGGGATCGCCGCGCTCATGCGAGGTCAGGTCGAGATGGGGTTCCTGTCCAGTGATCGAAAGCCGGTCGTCATGTGCGAGGTGCTTCTCCAGCACGGCGAAAGCAGCGATGAATTGATGGTGTATTGCCGCGATATGCTCGCCGGTGCTTGGGAGCTTGCCAACCGAAATCCACGTGCACTAGGCGAGTAAGTGCTGCACAATCCATGAACGGGAGGGGAATCACGTGAAAGGGAGACGGGAACGATTCGGTGACGAGCTCTTTGTGAGCGACCTGTCCGTGTGCGAACCAAAGACAGCTCTCGATCGGGAGCATAGGGCTATGGCGTGGCGGCTAGTCGATTACGAAACCGAGGACGGTCTTCAGGGTGTAATGGTTCATGCCGATCCTGAGCTCGGCGCACCAGAGCTGAAGCTCCCACTCGGCGTCGACGGAACCTACAAGATCTACCTGGGCATAAACTACACGAAGAGCGGCTACGCCTACCGGTCATACGGAAGCTACGGTAACCTCGACGTCAAACTGACCGGTGACCGCGGCTATACCCACGTTGCCGCCGAGCAGTCGCCTGTGAAGCAGCCGACCGTACGCGGCGAGGCGATCGAGCCAAAGATTGGAAAGGGCAAGTTCGTTCCGCGCTCGATTCAGGAGGTGTACTGGAGAACTGCTGACCTTACAGGTCAAAGCCTTTTGTTTCGACCGCCTGGCGAGCCGTATCGCTGGGTTAGTCCGCAGATCTCCAATCTGTCGTACGTGCGATTGGTTCCGGTCACCACGAAAGGCCTGCACCTTGCCCACGAGCTTGAGCCGAGCGATGAGACACGACGTCTGGCGTTCATCTACTGCACGGGCAACCTCTCTGGGCATATCGACAAAAGCCTTGGCGATTTTCATGTTACAGATTCGGCGTGGTTTGAAACCGAGTTCCGTCCGTGCGTGAGCTCGGATGTGGGTGTGTTTGTCTTGGAGGCGATTCGCGGTAGCTACTGCATCTACCCGAGCCGGATCGGAGATGTGGGAGGACCAGACAACCGCTGGGATCCCGCGTGGATAGATCCAGTTGAGGCTTTCACGGAACTCGCCCATGAGAACGGGGTGAAGCTGTTCGCCTCGTTTCGGATGATTGGTGCCTCATATCCCACGAGTCGCGATCCGCTGAGTAGGGCGCGTTTCTACTGGGACAACCAGCAGTGGGCGAAGCGCGATCGAAATGGTCGCCCAACAGGTAATCTGAGCATCGCGTTTCCGGAAGTTCGTGCATACTGGCTTTCGCTCCTGAGCGAAGTGCTGGAATACGGCATAGACGGAATCGCGGTATACCTGCACCGATTCCGCCCCTTCGTCCTCTACGAGGAACCCGCGATCGAGTCATTTGTCGCTCAGTTCGGAGTCGATCCCCGTCAGCTCGCCGATTACGATCCACGGTGGCTATCGCATCGCGCTGCATACGTCACCAGCTTCCTTCGTGAGATTCGCGACCTTGTAGATGAGCGACCAGGCCGAGAGCTTGCAGTCCTGTTCCACGGGGGACCATCGGACTATGTTTCCAACCCGGATACCTGGAACCCTATGCAGGAGACCTACGATGTCGAAGCGTGGATCAATCAGAGATTACCCGACTACCTTATGCCGACTCAGCGAACTGACCCCGCGAAGGTCATGCAATGGTCTGAGATTGCGGGCGGCGCGCTGGAGATCTGGCCGGAGCTGGAGTCATGGGATGCTTGGGGCCCGGACCAAATAGAGCTGGCGGAGCGATACTATGAAGCTGGAGCCACCGGCTTCTCCATCTGGGACGCCGAACGACAAGCCCCGCGAATCAGCGAGTGGGCCGTTACGTCCCGTCTTGGTCACCGCGAGTCTTTGGCGCGTCTGAAGCAAGAGACGGCTTCGTGCTGGCGGAGAGTACCGGTGAAGTACCTTGCCGGAATGGCGACAATGTACTCGTTCAACAACTACGCACATCGGGATCCACTTCTGCACGATGATAGTGCGGTCCAACACGGAGAATTTGACTAGTCTAGTTGGGTTCTCTTGTGTATGCTGAACAGACTTTGTGGAG
This sequence comes from uncultured Spirochaetaceae bacterium, assembly GCA_964437265.1. Taxonomy (GTDB): domain Bacteria; phylum Spirochaetota; class Spirochaetia; order DSM-27196; family SLST01; genus CAYTGY01. The sequence goes on from CAYTGY010000009.1 coordinate 25,736, forward strand.
GAAGCTGTGTCGTCGGCATGAAGGAGGCGGCTCGAATGACGAAACCCATCCACGAATTGCGGACGATTTCTCCTGCAGGTTCTTCGGCCTGTCTCGAGAGTGCTGTTGGAGCCATCCGGATGCAGAACGGAGATTCTCTTGAGGTGAGGTTCACTCTGGTCAAACCGGGAGCGGGCAGGGTCGCAATTGGCGTAGCGGGTGGTTTCGAGCGCGCCATTGTGACTGTTGACTTCGCCACAGGGATGCTCGACTTCGAGCACTCTGACTGGACGCGGCCACGGCCTGCTTCCGTGAAAGTACCGCCGTCGGTGCGAAGCGCTCAGGAACATACGCTCTTCTTCCAGAAGACGGTAGGGGGCGGATCCCGAGTGAAAATGGCGAACCTGAGTGCAGCTCTCGACGGATTTCCTCTTCTTAACGAGATCGATCTGCATCTTCTTCCGGAGATGAAGGCCCATCTTGTCCATGAGGACGTCGCGGTACAGCAGATCATCCATTTCGGCGAACCGCGTAGCGAAATCCGGAGTTTCCGTATTGGCGGTTGGCAGGTTGTGAATAGTGATTCCATCGAGGCAAATCTGGCGTCAATACTGCGCGGAATCGCGCAGGCTGCGGAGCAGAGGATAGAGCTTCTAGTGACTCCGGAGACCTCTCTCACTGGGCTCTTTCCGACCTCTCAAGTGACTCATCGGCGGCGGCCCGTCGCGGAAGCCGAGAACGTGATAAGGAGCGCATTGCGAAAGACCCCGGGCGCTCCGCACCTGGTTGTCGGGCTTCCTGTGTGGAAGCGGGTTTCGGCGCATCGGAATTCCCTGACACGCTTCAATGCCAGCCGCGTGTATGCGCCGGATGGCGAGATCGTCGGCACCTTTCCGAAAGTTCACTCCTGCGAACCTGATTTCTGGCACGGGTATCGCCTGCACGAATTTGATGTCAATGGGGTGCCGATTTGCATGCATATTTGTCACGACGGCCGTTATCCGGAGCTTTGGACTTTGCCCGTCATGTTCGGCGCAAGGGTGATTCTGCATCCGGCGAACTGTGGAGCCGTATCTGGGAGTATTGAGGCTTTTGAAGCGGTTTCAAAGCAGCACGCACGGGCAGCGCATGCCTTTTACATCCATGTCAACGGCGGCGGAGGCAGTTTTGTCTCCGGCCCCGAGAAGGGAGATGATCTTCTTGCGGTGAGTGAAGAGAGCGCGCGGAGTTGTCCTTCATTTCCAGCGGTCGGAACGGTTCGGGAGTGTCTGATCGCGGCCACGATTGATCCGGAGGAGGCTTACGGGTACTGGCCCGTGCGCTCGTTCCGCGCCTCGGAGCAGATCGCGGATGCATACTGCCGACTCTACCGGACAATGGGCGGTAAACGTCTGCAGCGGAGCTAAGAAATGATCCTCTTCACTCTGGGGAAGACACGGCGTTCAATGCGGGTGGCGCCAGCAACGTCACTCTAACCCGCGCGTTCGAGTGCTTCAAGGAGGGGGCATGATCGGAATAACAATGGGCGATGCAAACGGCGTGGGGCCGGAGATCCTGATTCGCGCTGCGGCAGCGAGCGCGATCCCGGCACCGTTCAGGGTGTACGGTGCCCGCGCGGCGCTTACGATCGCTGCTGCTCGGCTGGATGTCGGCCAGACGGTTCTGGACCAGTTCGACCTCATAGATCCAGGATCGCTTTCTGCCGCCGACATTGTGCCAGGCAGGGTCGATGGACAGGTTGGGGCTGCTGCGGTGGACTACGTGGAGTTGGCTACCCGTCACGCGCTGGCCGGGACGATCGAAGCGGTCGTGACGCTTCCGATCAACAAAGAGGCGTCGCGCGTAACCCGTCCGGGTTTCTCGGGACACACCGAGTTCATCGCATCGCTATGCGGCAGCCCGGGCGTCACGATGATGTTAGCAAGTGACAGGCTCATTGTCACGCACGTGAGCACGCACGTCTCGCTGTCCGATGCGATCTCTCGCGCACGTACGCCTCGTATCCTTGAGGTGATCCGGCTCACTCACGACACAGTGGCCCGACTGCGCCCGCGTGCACGAATCGCCGTGGCCGGTCTCAACCCGCATGCCGGTGAGCACGGGGCGTTCGGATTGGAGGACGACCGTGAGATTCGCCCCGCAGTCGAGGCCGCCCGCGCCGAAGGGATCGATGTCACGGGACCGGAGCCGAGCGATACCGTCTTCTACAACGCCGTCCATCGCGAGATATTCGATGCGGTTGTTTGCATGTACCACGACCAGGGACACATAGCGATGAAGACGCTCGACTTCGATGGTGGTGTGAACGTCACGCTCGGCCTTCCGATCGTCCGGACGTCCGTCGACCATGGAACGGCATATGACATAGCCTACCAGGGAATTGCAAGGACCCGGAGCTTCAAGCTCGCGCTCTCGATGGCAGTACTTCTCGCAGGGACGTGTCGCCGGCCGCAAGGACGAGCCGAAGATCATCATTCTCGACGATGATCCCCTAGCTCACAGAGTTCGCGGCGAGCCTTTTTCGCTGCCGGTAACGTAGTGTAGCAGAGGGAATTGCGGGAAGGGAAAGTTTCGTTTACCCCGGAAATGGCAAGTTTCAACGCGTCTGGGCTGTGTTGCGGGCGCTTGGCAGAGAAACTGACCCCATCGAAAGAAGCGAAGGAACGGGACGACGCCAGCTGTGTATGATAGGATTGTGAGTGAAGAAAAAAGCAATCCAGTACACAGGAGGCGCGCCCGAACTATGGCCAGTATGCTACAGAGGGAGCTTTTTTGCTGGAGTGATGTCGAGGATCTCGGTGATCTCGAACGACTGACGCTCGTTCTTGAGACCTTACCGCCGACGAATCGCTGATGCGTCGGCTTGAGAGGCAACGCGGGCGCGGGCGCGATGATTATCCCATACGCCTGGTGTGGAACTCGTTGCTCGCCTCGGTGGTATTCCAGCACGCCAAGGACGATGCAGGCAAGGCGGCCTCACTCTGCGCCGCGAACCTTCTGCGGGTGTTCATCCGCGACGTGGGGCCGCTGTCACGAATCGAACGGCTGGTGAAGGTGCGTGGCTTCGTGAACAGCGACGCCGCGTTCACCGAGCAACACGTGGTCATGAACGGCGCCTCGCAGCTGTTTCTGGAGGTACTGGGGGATGCGGGACACCACGCTCGCTCCACCGTGGGCATGGCGAACCTACCCCTCGGCGCCACGGTGGAAGTAGAGATCATCGGGCGTCTCAGCTCGTAGCGTCCCGAACGAAGCGGCCCTCTACGCTGTGCGGACAGGCGTGAGGCCGGCGCATTCGCAAAGCGCGTTGTAGGCCCACATATCCCACTCCGGCTTCACGCCGATGCCGTGCAGATCCGTGTAGTCTTTACAGATCAGGAGGCCCTCGAAGATATCGTACATACGCCGAGCGCCTGCTTCGATAACTTCGCGATCGCCGGTGGGGAGTATCTGCTGGATATCCACCGGGCTCCAGAGGGCTCGTGTGTGCTCTTTGAAAAGCTGGGCGAGCTTGGGCATGTCGTACAGCGCAGGTTGGTCGAACTGAAAGACATGGACGCCGCAATCGATGAGGTCCGGTATGATCTCCCAGTTCTGGCCGCAGGAGTGCATGAGCACCCGCATGCCGTAGTCGTGGGCAATGGACAAGAGCTCGGCGTATAGGTCACGGAAGTACTCGCGAAACATCTCGGGGCTGAACAGGAGACCCGTCTGCGTTCCCATGTCTTCGCCGATCATGATGCCGTCGGCCCCGGCTTCTCCGGCGATGTGGATCTTCCGTCTGTAGACCTCGGCCACCATCCTGTGCATGGCGTGCAGCTCATCGGGGTACAACGCCATATCGCAAAAATAGACTTCCAGTTTTCGGAGGTACCGAGCGTTATCGAAGACCCAGCCACCGATGCGAGCCAACTTGAACTTGTCGCTAGGCTGTGAGAACAGCTCCCGCATCTCTCTGCCGCAGTCCGGGTGAGAATAGTCGGGGGGGTGAAAGTCCGCCAACTGAGACCAGTCTTCGATGGCGGGCTTCAGAATCTCGCCCTTGTTGCTGCCCTCCTTCATCCGCACCCAGATGTTGCCCCATTCATCGTCGTAGTACTCGAGTTTCCCCTCGGTCCACCGGCGCTGTTGGTAGCCGTGGGGCTTGATCCCGGCGCCGATCATATCGTTGTACCGCCTGCCGGTGAAGGTCATGCCGCAGCGCGGCGGGTTCTGGTGGTCGATGTTGGCAAAGACGATCTCTCTCGATGTTGCTTCCTTCACTCCTATCCTCCTTACTGCCGTCCGTTAGAATGCCCGGTCGATCTCTTCCCGCACGATCTGCACCCATCGTGGAATACGGTCGGGCTCGTTCTGCACCGTTTCCACGTCCTTCAGGGTTATGTCGAAGTGCGTGCCCTGGAGAAGGTCGAAATCCCGGCGCAGGATGCTTCGGATACGTTCTTCGTCGAAGCCGTAGCTTACCATGTCGGCGGGACTGGGGCGGTAGCTGATGATGTAGTCGGTGCCTATTTCCTCGACGGATCGTTTGACGTCTGCGAACGGGGAGACGGCGATGCGTCGCAGCCGGGGTATACGCTTGAGCACGCCGATCTTATTGCTCAGGTCCTCGCAACAGCCGTACGCAACGAGCCCAAAGTGCTTGAGAATCGGCACTTGATACTCGAGCACGAAGTCGTTGTGCATCTGTGGTGAGATGAGGTTCATCTCTTGCGCAGCCATGAAACACCAGAGCTCGCTCCGCTTCACCGCGAGATGGTGAGACGCAGGGTCCCGAAGCTCCTGAGCGTACGGCATTGCCTGGTTCTGGTGATCCACGAGGCTCCAGTCTCCGGCCTGCTCCGCCTGCTGGTGGGTTCGCAGCACCCCGTCCCGCATGAAGCCGAGGAGCCGGTGGAGCCACTCGGGTTGATCCACCATGTCCAGCATGAAGTGCTCGATTCCGCGGAGGTAGTCCAGGTCCGTGGAGATGTCGCCATGCCACATGCGGTAGGCAGGACCGCGATCGATCTGGAAGTCCAGAACACCGCCGAGGGCGTCCCCAACGAGAGCCTCTCTTCGGGCAGTCTTCTCTTGGTCGATCTCGTGGCGAGGGGGCCGGAGCTTCTCGAGGTCCTCGGGCTCCCGGATCGGGTAGTCTACCTTGAATGCTCCGCGAGCCTGTATAATACTTTGTGTAAACAGCCAAGCTCATAGGAGGAGCACGAGTG
>CAYTGY010000010.1:0-30700 GCA_964437265.1 uncultured Spirochaetaceae bacterium
CCAAGAGAATTGCAACGCTCTCCGGCTCATTGACGATGCAATCCGGCAGGTCAAGACGAACAGGATGCGTATAGGTTACCTCGCAAACGCCGGCGCGGACTTCACTCGCGACTGTCCCGACGATGCGCCCGTCATTCGAGTAGAACGGGAACGTGTCGCGGTCAGAAGAGACCGACTCAATCGTGGCGCTGTCAATGTCAACGACCACGTCGTCGCCCGGCTCGAGCACGAAGAATCCGAACGGAGTGTCAATCCGCGACGGGACACCAAGGGTCAATACTTGCGGCTTTGAACCGATGGTAATCTCCTGAGCACCGTGCGGGCCGAACTCCGCATGGGTAACAGGAACGTGGTGATAGAGAACCCGAACGTCCGCCGCGGAACCAGAGAGCTCCGTTCCGTCGTGCAAATACACTCGGCCCTCCGACAGATCGACCTGACAGCCAAGACGGGCCAATTCGACCGCCGGCGATCGATCCCCTGAACCAATCTGGTACTGAGCCAGCAGTGCTTGGCGTTGACGGAGACGGGACTCCACAATCTCCCGCTCGCGCTCGAGGATATCGGCACTCGGTGAACGGCTGAACACCGCCTGGTATGAAAGCAAGAGACGGCGAAGCCGTCGCAGCGTTGTTGTAGCGTCGACGATCGCGCGGAACGTCTCCGGCCATTCGTCAAGATCGATAACCCCGTTCGCGTTTGGGTCAGGCAGCAACTCGTCGTCCTGTATGCCTGGAACGCCGTTGGATTCGTAGGCAAGCCCACCGGTGCGGGGGTCTGTCGTTACGTGGAACCCGGTGAAGTATGGCGGATGCAGATTCAGCCCGTAGATCGATCCCGCGGAAACCGCAACAAGCACAACCACAAAAACTGCTCTAGTACGCACGTCGTCAAGGTACCATGCATTGTTGATTGCCGTCACCGGCAGGAAACAAGACCGCCTTGGTCAATCTGCGGCACGCTCACGTGCTTCGACGTGGGTTGTGATTGGATGGCCCGGAACCCGCCGCTACTCGGAGCACCCCTCCGCTTCCAACTCCGCCACCTCCGCAAGGCGTTTCCGGTCTACCGCCACCGCGCGCCGCGACACCTGGATCACCCCGGCGTCCTCGAGCTCCGCAATGACGCGGAACAGTGACGCGCGCGCTACTCCCAGACGCTCGGCCAGGTGCTTCTTGGTCTCAGCAAGCTCAACGCGCCCTGAACCGTCACACCGCTCCAGCAGGTAGTGCGCCAGGCGCTGCCGCAGCGTCTCAAACTGGCTCATCCTGAGCCGGTCCGCAAGAAAGGCGGTACGGTGCCCCAGGTCCTCCAGCAGCGGCTCGATCACCGCCGGGTAGCGCTCGCAGAGCGCAAGAAGCGCGCCCCGCGGCGTACTGAAGAGCCGCACCGGGGTCTCCGCGCGGAGCGTCACCGGCAGACGGCGGGTCTCCGTAAAGAGCATTGATGAGGCCACCGCCTCAGGCGCGGTGAGCGTCTCCACCTGAAGCGTCTGACCGGAAGGAGAGCAGAGCTCCGCGCTGGCAGAGCCTGCGAGCAGTACCAGGAGCCGTTCGTAGCGTTCTCCCTGCAGATGCAGAAGCTCACCCGGCGTATGGTCCGCCGCCGAATACGGCAGCCGTGAGAACGCGTCGGCACACTGCGCGTCAGTGAGGCGGGCAAAGATGGGGTTCCGCCGCAGTCTGGAACGGTCGTACTCGTTCATCCCTCACCAAAATAGTACCAATTGCCGGGTCAAACGTCACATATGTGACTTTCCGAGACCGATATGGCGGGTAGGTTTGGAGTCAAGGAGCGCATGATGACCATTCGAGGCACACCAACCACCGGACTCCTAGGCGCTACGCTCGGGTTCTTCGTCGGGTTCGCCGCGGTTTCCCTCTTTGGGCCCACGGTCACCTACCTACAGACCGCCGCAGGGTTGTCCGCAGGCCTGGCAGGGCTGCTGATATCCATCCCCAATCTCACCGGTTCGCTGCTGCGCATCCCCTTCTCCGCCATGGTTGACCGCAACGGAGGACGAGCGTCGTTCCTCATCCTGCTCGCGCTCTCCGTGGTGGGAGTAGCGGGAATCTGGGCGGTGATCACCTTTGGTGAAGGGTCGCTTCGCACGCTCTTTCCGCTTCTGCTAGTACTTGGCGCGCTGGGCGGGTGTGGAATCGCCACCTTCTCAGTCGGGATCAGCCAGACCGCCTATTGGTTCCCGCAATCGGGGCAGGGCACCGCGCTCGGTGCGTACGCGGGTATTGGGAACCTGGCCCCGGGTATCTTCGCGCTGCTGCTGGGGATACTCGTCCCGCGGATCGGTCTGGACGGCTCGTACCTGGCGTGGCTGGGCTTCCTGGTGGTGGGGATAGCGGCGTATCTGCGCTTTGGCAGAAACGCGCCCTACTTCCAGTTGGTGGAGTCCGGAGCAGACCCCACGCAGGCCAGAGCGTCGGCCCGAGCGCACGGACAGGAGCTCTTCCCCACGGGGAAGGTGCGGGAGACGCTGGCTACCTCGGCCCGGAGATGGCAGACATGGGCGTTGGTCGCGGTGTACTTCACCACCTTCGGCGGGTTCATCGCACTCACCGGATGGTTCCCCAAGTACTGGGTCTCCTACTTTGGGCTCCACCTGCCGCTCGCCGGAGTACTCACGGCAGTTTTCTCCATCTCCGCCAGCCTCCTGCGGGTTGCGGGGGGACCAATCTCAGACCGTATCGGCGGAGAGCTCACCGCGGCGCTGTCGCTCATCGTGCTACTTGCGGGGACCACCATCCTGGGGCTCTCCGTATCAATCACCGCCTCAGTGGTTGGCATCTCGCTGACCGCAATTGGGATGGGCGTGGGCAACGCGGCGGTGTTCAAGCTGGTACCGCAGGAGGTGCCGGACGCGGTGGCGGGAGCCGCGGGATGGGTCGGCGGTCTGGGAGCGTTTGGCGGGTTCGTGATCCCCAATCTGCTGGCACTCTTTGTGCGGAGCGGTGAGACCGGTCATCCGGGCTTCGCCCGTGGTTTCCTGATCTTTATCGTACTCGTAGCAATCTCACTCACCATGATCGGTATGGTCCGGGCGGGGCGTCGCCGCCGGGAAACCGAACAATCAAGGAGGACGTGATGGCATCGGATACCATTCGGACCACGTGCAGCTACTGCTCGGTAGGCTGCAACTTCAGCGCCACGGTGGCAGACGGCAACTTCGATCCGTCGGCCAAGGGCGCATTTATGCCAAGCAAGGAGTACCCGGTCAACCTCGGCAAGTCATGCCCAAAAGGGTTCAACCTGCTCAAGGCATTTGACACCGATGACCGGTTGACAAGCCCAATGGTCCGCGACCCCGACGGGTCGCTCAGACTAGTGGACTGGGATGAGGCGATCGACCTCTTCTGCGCACGGTTCGCATCGATCAAGAATCAGTACGGACCCGAGTCGGTCGCGTATCTCTCGACCGGCCAGATCCCGTTTGAAGAGATGGCGTTCTTGGGCGCGCTGTTCAAGTTCGGGATGGGCTTCATCCATGCGGACGGCAACACGCGGCAGTGCATGGCAACCGCCGCGGTGGCGTACAAGCAGGCGTTCGGGTTTGACGCACCGGGGTTCACCTACCAGGACTTCGAAGAGTCGGACCTGATGATCTTCGTTGGCGCGAACCCGGTGATCTCGCACCCGGTGATGTGGAACCGGGTGAAGATGAACCGAACGGATCCGACCATTGTGACCATTGACCCGCGGCGGACCAAGACCGCGACGGAGTCCGCGATTCACCTGCAGATCGAGCCAAAGACCGATCTGGTGCTCCTCTACGGAATGATCCGTGAGTTGATCCACCGCGACTGGATCGACCACGAGCTCATTGCTCGGAGCACCGAAGGTTTTGACGAGCTCCGCGAGCACGTCACGCCGTTCACGTTGGAACGCGTAGTGAGTGAGACCGGGCTCAGCCGCGCCCAGGTCCTGGATCTGGTTGAGCGAATCCACTCGGCGAAGGCCGCCTCAATCTACTGGACCATGGGCGTCAACCAGAGCCATCAGGGTGTGCGCACCGCGCAGGCGATTATCAACCTCTGCCTGATCACGGGTCACATCGGCCGCCCGGGCACCGGTCCCAACTCCATCACCGGCCAGGCCAACGCCATGGGGTCGCGTCTGTACTCCAACACCACCGGAATGTTCGCGCTCTATGACTTCGAGTCGGAGTCTGACCGGAAAACCATGGCGGAGATCCTGCGGATCCCTGAGTCGGCAATCCCTGCGCGTACTGGCCTACCCTACCACCGGATTGTGGAGGAGATCGATGCAGGCACGATCAAGGGCCTGTGGGTGGTGGCGACCAATCCGCTCCACTCATGGATCAACTCAGAAGCCGCCGAGCGTGCGCTGCGGAAGCTCGATTTTCTGGTGGTGCAGGACATCTATCACACCACGGAGACCGCGCGGTTGGCTGACTTGCTCCTTGCCGCCGCCGGAAGCGGTGAGAAGGAGGGCACCTTCATCAACTCAGAGCGCCGGCTGGGTGGGGTCCGCAAGATCATAGACCCGCCGGGGAATGCCAAGACCGACTTTCAGATCTTCCGCATGATTGCGGACCGGTGGGGCTGCGGCGAGTTACTCTCAGAGTGGAGCTCACCTGAGGCGGTCTTCCGGATCCTCCAGAGGACCTCACGCGGCCGCGCGTGCGATATCACCGGGATCGAGGGCTACGAGATGATTGACCGGCACGGCGGCATCCAGTGGCCCTTCCCAGACACCCCTGAGGCTGACCGGACGCCACAGCGCCGGCTCTACGCGGACGGGAGGTTTTTCACGCCAAGCGGCAAGGCACGGCTGCTGGTTGACCCGGTTGCCGAGCCACCGGAGCGTCCGGACGCCGAGTATCCGTTTCTGCTGCTGACCGGACGAGGAAGCGTGGCGCAATGGCACACGCAAACCCGCACCGGCAAGGTGGAGATGCTACGCCGCCTCTACCCTGAGGATCTTCCGGTGCAGCTCAACCCTGCGGATGCCGGGCGCCTCGGGGTGACGGATGGAGACCCGGTAACCGTGGTTTCCCGCCGCGGCCGAGCCACGGCATATGCTGAGATCACCGACGAGGTGCGCGCGGGTCACCTCTTCATGCCCATGCACTACGCGGACACAAACCACCTCACCTTCCCGGTCTTTGACCCGTACAGCCACCAGCCCGGCTACAAGTATGCCGCCGTCCGCATCGAGCCTGTGGACGCGGGGGAGGGCGCGTGAGGCCGCTTCCGCCGCTCTCCGGGGCGGTACTGGCAGGTGGCCGCAGCCGCCGCATGGGAACCGCAAAGGCGGGGCTCCGTCTTGGCGGAGAGCTTCTGGTGAGCCGGCTCCTGCGCGAGTTGGCCGTCGTGTGCGGATCCGTCTACCTCTCACTCCGTGCAGACCAGGCCGCCGGCACCGCGCCGTGGATCCCCGCAGACATCCCGCTTCTAGTTGACCGCCACGAAGAGTGCGGACCGATTGCCGCACTGGCGGCGGCGCACCGCGTAAACCCTGCGGCTGCGTGGCTGCTGGTAGCCTGCGATATGCCGGGCGCAGACCGTGTCGCGATGGCGGCGCTCGCCGCCGGCCGCGATGCAGAGTGCGACGTGATTGCCTTCTCGTCTGAGCGCGGCGCGGAGCCGCTCTTCGCGGTATGGGAGCCTGCGGCGCTCCTCGCGGCGAGCGCGGCATGTGAGGCGGGGCGGTTCCGGCTCCGCGACGTGCTGCGGCAGTGCCGCACGCGGACAGTGGCGCCGCCTGAGCCTACATCGGCAGAGAACCTGAACACGCCGGACCAGCTCGAACACTACCTGGCCCGGCAAGGAGGAATGGCATGAGTACGAACACTGACCGCACGCGAGTCGCGGTCCTTACGAACGTTCTCTTCTACGGAGCCGCGTGGGGCGTTGTGGAGGCAACGCTTGGGTACCTTCTGCACCTGCTTCGCCGCCTCACCCCGCTTCCGGGGCTCACCGGCTACATTCTGTTTCCCATCGGCTTCTTCCTGATGCTCGCGGCGTTCCGCGCGACCGGCCGGCCGATTGTCCCGGTCCTGGTGGCCGGCGTGGCCGCGGGCGTCAAGCTTGCCGGCGTCGCGCTTCCGCAGGTGCAGTGGATCTTTGTGGGCAACCCGGCGATCTCCATCGTGTTGGAGGGCCTGGTGGTAAGCGCCGCGGCTGCGGTCTTCCGTTTTGACCGCTCCCCTGCCGCCATCCCGGTCGCGGTGGGGATCTCCGTCTTGTGGCGCGGGCTCTTCCTGCTCGCCGTGCTGGTGTTGCCGGTGCAGAAGGGGATCCTGATGAAAGGGACACCGGCGCTCCTCTCATTCACGCTGATCGACTCCGCGGTGAACGGCCTGCTTATTGGTGGCGCCCTCTGGGCGGGGCTCAGCACCGAGCGGCTGCGCTCCGCCGCGGCACGGCTTCTCACGCCGGTAGGTGTGGCCGCCACGCTGGCGGTAGCCGTGGGAGCCCAGATTGCCGCCTCGCTGCTGTAGGCTGCTCCGGGTCGATGACCGCATCACGCTGATCACCGGCCCGGTGGGCGCAGGCAAGACCACGCGCGCCGCGGCGCTCGCGGCAGAGGCCCGCGCGCGGGGAGACCGCGTTGCCGGCGTGCTGTCAGTGAAGCTGTTCGCCGGCCACAGTCGCAGCGACGAGGAGCTCCCCGGCGCAGACAATGTCCGCGGCTACGCTTTCGAGGACCTGCGCACGGGCAGACGGGTCCGCTACGCGGTGAGGCGACGATCGGACCGCCGGCGCGCCGGACTATCTCGATCGCGCTACCGGTTTCTCCGGCGCGGGTTACGGTTCGGCCTGCGGGCGCTCGCCGCGGACGCGGATCTGGTGGTGATAGACGAGCTGGGCCCGCTCGAGTTGGGCCCGGCGGATCCGGGGCGGCATCGCCGCGCCGGGCTGTGGCCGGCGGTCGAGCGTCTGCTCGCCGGCAGCAAGGCCCAACTGGTGATTGTGGTTCGCGAGCGGCTTCTGGAGGCGTTGGTGGAGAGGTTGGGCGCGGCCACGCGCCGTCGACACTACGAGTCTCCCCCGCCCGAAAAATGCCCGGGCGGCTCCCGCGTGCCGCCCTCATCCATCCAGCCCTTGCCCTCTGAGAAGGGAGCGTTGCAGGTGGGTGGCGAGTCGGTCAGTGAGGAAGCACCGCCGCTATCCGAGGTGAAGACGACAAGCGTGTTCTCAGCAAGGCCATAGCGCTCGAGCGCATCCATAATCCGACCAACGCCGTGATCCATCGCCCGGATCAGACTGGATCACCCGCCGCGTGGGCGTCAATGAGACCGGCGGCGTGATCGGTCAGGTAGTCGGTGAGGTATACGCCGTCTTCTGGAGGCTCGTCGAGCGTCGGGATTCCGTACGGGCTGAAGTAGCCCTGCATCGGCATGCCCTGCTCGCAACCGCCTATGTTCACGTCAAAGCCGTGGCGTTCCGGATAGGCGGCGCGCTTTCCCAGGTGCCACGTTCCCACCGGATGGCCCTGCCCAATCCAGTCGATGAAGCTGGTCACGCCGACCGCAGTCTCAGCACGTCGATCGTGATAAACTGCCCACCATGACAAGCAGAGAACGGCTGACCGCGGCGCTCGCCGGTCAGCCGGTTGACCATGTACCCTTCAGCCCGTTCCTTGCCTACGTCTGGGAGCACTTCGCTGACGCCGTGCAACGCGCCGGCCAGCTTTCGTTTCTCACGTCCATTGGCGCAGACCCGATGTGGCGCGGTGCTCCGTGCCCGGTCAAGGCGGAGGTGGAGGGAATCACGGTCCGTACCCAGACCACGGGAGAGTTGATCCGCGAGGTGACCGAAACCCCGGTGGGCACCCTGGAGGCCACGTGGAAGAAAAGCGGCAACGCGAACACGGCGTTTCTGATTGGGCATCCGGTGCGCGCGCCGGAACACTTCAAGATCCAACTTTGGATTGAGGAGCACACCCGGTTTGTGCGAGACCCGAATCCGGTGGAGGAGCATTTCCGTGGTGACGGCCGCGAAGGGCTGTCGGTTGGTATGCTCATCCCGCGGCTCAAGACTGCGTACCAGTCGTTGATCGAGCACCACGTGGGTACCGAAGAGTTGGCGTACGCCCGCGTGGACCACCCCGAGTTGGTGGACGCGCTGGTGGGCGCAATGACGGCGAACGACGTGGCCGCCGCGCGGATGGCGGTGGATTCTCCCTACGACTACTTTCTCACGTGGGAGGATTCCTCGACTCAGAACTACTCGCCTGATGACTACCGCCGCTACATCTCGCCTGAGATCCGCGCATTCGTTCGGTTGCTGGGAAACGCGGGCAAGCACTACATTCAGCACGCCTGCGGGCATCTCCGTGCACTTCTGCCATTGATGCGAGAGGACGGCGTTGCCGCAGTCGAGAGTCTATCCCCTGAGCCAACCGGGAACATCTCCGTGGCGGACGCTCGGCGGACGCTCGGCGGCGCGGCTGGGATCATCGGGGGGATTGAGCCGACGCACCTGCTCAATCTTCCAGACACTGAGCTGGACGACTACGTCCACAGCGTGATCGAGGAAGCGCACGGCGGGCCGTTCGTGCTTGCAAACTCCGACTCATGCCCGCCGGGCGTCACGCCCGAGCGCTTCGCGCGCGTTGCCGCGCTGGCGCGGGAGATCCCGTTCTAGGCTACTCCCGTTCCAGTACTACGGCCACGGAACGCGCCGGAATGTGCAGCGTTCCGTCGGTTGACATCGCCTCAGGTGCCTCAGGAGTCACCACGGTGATAGCGCCGGCGGGAGAATCCAGACGCACTCGCGCCACGACCTCTCGATCGCTCGTGTTGCAGACCACTACCGCCCGTAGGTCGGCCCGGCTCCGGAATACGCTGAAATCGTGGGTGTCGGCGCCGTCGACTGAGACCTCCGCACCGAAGGGACCACAGTACTCGGCGTCCCAGAGAAGATCGCGGTAGCGCCGGCGAAGCGCATCGATCTTCTGTCCGTAGGAGATGGTCAAGGGTGCATCCTCCGGACGGCCTTTGAAGTTGTACGGCTCGTAGCTGATGATGTACCGATACTCGAGGCACTTGTTGAGCTTGTTGCGGTCGTCAAACCCCTGTGCCGCCATCATGATCGGAAGCTCGCTATCGACGTAGCGGGAGACGGGGGTGTGGCCTACTCCGAACCGGCAGTAGGAGAGATGGTACTCGGTGGCAAGCTCATCGCGGAGTAGCTCGCCGGCGTAAAGGAACTCAGGGTATGCCGCCGACTGCTCCTTGAAACGGCGCACCATTGGGATGTCGTGCGCGTAGAGATAGGCGGGCGCCGGGTGGCTGTGCGCGGGATCGAAGCAGTAGACCGCGCTGCCGTGGTGACAGACCTCATCAAAGAGCAGACCATCGGCGCCAATACGGAGCACATTCTCCAGCTCATCTGCGGCGTGGTCGTGCCACTCAGCATCCGCGGAACACATGGGCACGAGCGGCCGGGTGTTGATCCCCGCGAGCTGGGTCCAGGTGAAGTACTGGTAACCGCCGGCGGGATATGGGTACCCATACGGATTCTTCGCGGTGTACCGCTCCAGGTCGGGATAGTACGGCTGGCTCTGATCCACCCACACCCACTTGCAGAAGAGCACCACGCGCACCCCCAGCTTCCGGCAGGCTGCCACCGCATCCCGGAGCTCGGCCTCGGTCCCCAGAGCGGGGTCTATGGCGTGAGAGGGGTTACCCCGGTCCTGACCCCCGAACGCCCAGCCGGTGAGCTGGATGACCTCGATGCCGGTACGCGCGCATGACTCGGCTACTGCCGGAAGATCGGTGTAGCGGAAGTTGATCTCGTCCTCAGCACCGTAGATCTGGATCTGGAGCCACGAGTGCACCTCTTCGCTCCACGCCGGGCGCCGGGGAGCCGTGAACCACGACCGACGCCACTGCCGGTAGATCGCGGCCCCGCGGTGCCACGGTCCGGCGTACGGAGAGAGGGCAATCGATGGGAGCGTGGACCGGGAACCGGCGGCAACGAATGAGAACCGCTGCGCCAATAGCTCGAGCGACGGGACCGGAGGCTCGTGGCGCTCGGCCCTGCTCTCCGCACCGCGGAGCAGGCTCTGCTCGGTGGAACCAAAGGGGCCAGTCGCCTCCTGGTAGCGAATAGACCGGTCATAGCTGTCACGGAGCCCCGGCTTCTGCTGGAAGTACCACCGCACCAGCGACCGGTTGTGCTGATCGTGGTAGCCCAGGTACAGCCCCTCCTCTCCGGCATCAAGCAGCGCAAATGAGGCAAATCGCGTGTCCGCGCCGCCCTCGGCGGCGAAGTAGGTCCCCCAGTACCCCTGGTTGTCGGTCAAATGCGGATAGACTTCGGCCTCCATGAATCCGGAGGTGGCAAACTGGTGCTTACGGACCAGACGCCCATCCGGAGCCGGCGGCTGTAGCCCCCCCACGTAGGGCCAGACAACCACCTCCACCATCCGGTCGCTCCGGTTATTCAGCTCCGCCGTGAACTCCAGCCCCAGTTCGGTGAGCTCCACCCGACCGCAGAACGTGAGGTCCACCGAGTTGCCAAAGGAGTCAACGGGGCGTTCCCAAGTGAAGGTGACGGTGTTCGACTCGTGGCTCACCTGCTTTACGGCGTTGTCCTCGCCAAAGACAAACACCGAGCGCTTGGTCGTTGCAGGCGCAAGCAGCGCGAACGCCCGTCCGGCTTCCGGCGGTCCAATCAGATTCCATCCTGTTGCCCGGCTTGTAAGCGCGACAAGCGCACCGGAATCCTCATCAAAGCTCGCCGTGAGCGTGTCGTTCGTGAGCTCAATCGTTTTCATCTCTCCTCCATGGCGCCGGATGCGCCGCTGCTGCTGTGGTTGCACGCGCCGCGTTGACCACTCGGCGGTGTGATGCGTATCATCGCGTGACTATGCGTATTGCCGTCGGCGGTATCGCCATTGAAAGCTGCACGTGGTCTCCGGTTCCAACCGACCACGCTGACTTCCAGATTCTTCGTGGCACGGCGCTCGTTAACCATTACCGGCCGCTCATTGACGAGCTCCGGGAGAAGGTCGAAGCGGTCCCGCTTCTCCACGCCGGCGCGGTCCCTGGGGGGGCGGTCACACCAGACACCTACCGCCGGCTCAAGCAGGAGCTGCTCGACCGCCTGGCCGCGGAGATCGGCGACGCGCGGGTCAACGGCATCTACCTCGACCTTCACGGCGCAATGTCGGTAGCCGGTATGCATGATGCCGAGGGTGACCTGCTCGCCGCAGTGCGCGAGATCGCAGGCGAGCTTCCGGTGTCGGTTAGCTATGACCTGCATGCCAACCTCACCAAGCGCGTCATTGAGTCGGTGGACTTCCTCACCGGATTCCGCACCGCGCCCCACATTGATGCAGACCAGACGCGCCGGCGAGCCATTGCCGCGCTCGCGGACATGATCCGCCGCGGGGCCACCCCTGCGCGCGCATGGGTACGCGTGGGTGCGCTCCTGCCGGGTGAGCTGGTGATGACCACCGGTGAGCCGGCCGGGAGCCTCTACCGCTCCATCCCCACACGCATTCGTAGGCACGGGCTTTCCGATCTCTCGCTCCTGGTAGGCTATGCGTGGGCGGATGAGCCGCGGAGTGCGGCCGGGGTCCTTGCGTTTGCTGATGACCCGAGTGCGGCGGCGGCGGCGGCTGCATCGCTTGCCGCCGACCTCTGGGAACGCGTTCCCGAGCTCGTCCCCGGAGCGCCGCTGCTGCCGGTGGACGAGTGCATCCGCCGGGCGGGGAGAGGCGCCGGTCCGCGGTTCATCAGCGACTCGGGTGACAACATCACCGCCGGCGCCCCGGGGGACCGGCCGGAGATGCTCGCCGCGCTGTTGGAGGCCGGCGTATTCGGTGCGCTGGTGGCGCCTATTGTGGACCCGGAGACGGTCGCCGCGGCGTTTGGGGTAGGCGAAGGGGCCGGCATGACCGCCACGATTGGCCACGCGCTGAGCGCCCCGCATGCCCGCACAGCACACGATGCGCCGGTCTCCTTCCCCTGCCGCGTCGAACGCCTCGCAACCGGCGACGACGGGACGCGCTGGGCGCTGCTGCGCGGCAACAGCGTGGACGTGATCGTGGTTGACCGGCGACGTCCGGTCACCGGGCTTGCCGATCTCACCAGACTTGACGCCGACCCGCGCGCCTACCAGGTCGTGGTGGTCAAACTCGGGTATCTCTTTCCGGAGCTCGCAGCGGTCGCGGTAGACGCGGTCCTCGCGTCTTCTCCCGGCGTGGTCCCGCTCGACGTCACCCAGCTTCGCTTCAACCACGTTCGGCGTCCGTGTTACCCGCTTGATGAGCCCGGACAGATGCGCCCGGAGCCACCGTTCGTGGCCGCGGGGCGCACCATCCCCAATCGACGCTCGTAGCCCAATCCGCATGGAGGCATCATGATTCGCTACCACAATCCCGTCGTCCCTGGATTCCACCCTGACCCAAGCGTCTGTCGCGTCGGAGACGACTTCTACCTGGTGGTTTCCAGCTTCGAGTACTTCCCCGGGGTACCGGTCTTCCACAGCCGCAATCTCACCGACTGGCGACTGATAGGCCACTGCATTCACCGCTCCTCGCAGCTGGACCTCACCCGGACGCGCAGCTCCGGCGGCATCTACGCGCCGACTATCCGCTACCACGACGGACGCTTCTATATGGTCACCACCGACGTTGGCGGGATCGGCCACTTTTTTGTGAGCGCCACCAATCCCGAAGGACCGTGGTCGGACCCGATCACCGTGGACCAGGGCGGAATCGATCCGTCGCTGTTGTTCGACAAGGCTACGGTATACTTCAGCAGCACCGGAGTAGAAGACGGGGTGCAGGGGATCTACCAGTGCGAGATCGACATAGAAACTGGGAGGAAGACCGGGCCAACGCGGTTGATCTGGAACGGCACCGGTGGGCGCTATCCTGAAGCGCCGCATCTCTACCGCCGCGGCGAGTACTACTACCTGATGATCGCCGAAGGCGGCACCGAGCGGGAGCACTCCGTGACGATTGCGCGAAGCCGCGATCCCTACGGGCCGTTCGAGCCGGCGCCGCATAACCCCATTCTCACGCACCGCGGAAGCTGGAGCCCAATCGCCTCCACGGGTCACGCGGAGATCTTCGATGATCCGAGCGGGGCGTGGTGGATCGCCTTCCTCGCCGTGCGACATGTCGGATATCCGGCGGTTCACCACCTGGGACGGGAGACCTACCTGGCACCGGTTGAGTGGCCTGAGAACGAGTGGCCGGTTGTCAACGGCGGAGAGCTGATTCAGCTCGAGATGGCGATCTCCGGTCGCCTGGCTCCGGCGGCCGACACGGCAGCAGACCGAGAGGAGGCACAACCCGGCGGGCAGCGTCCGTGTGACCTGCCCTTTGAGGCCGAGTTCGGCTCGGGTACGCTTGATCCGCGGTGGACCTTTCGGCGCAATCCGCCGCCGGAAAGCTGGTCGCTCACCGAGCGCCCCGGCAGTCTCACGCTCAGATGCCTGCCCGGGACGTTGTCGGACACGGTACCGATGTCGTTCCTCGGCATACGTCAGCAGCACTTCCGTGCGCATGCTGAGGCCCGAATCGACTTCGACCCTGAGGCACGGGAGGAAGCCGGGCTGGCGGTTGTGATGAACGAGCGCTACCATTCGTCGCTCTCTATCGTGAGCGCCCGCGAGGGCGGACGCGCTGTTGTCCTTCGTAGACGGATCGGATCGGTTGCGGTGGAGACCGGCCGCGTGCTCATCGGATCCGGGCCGGTGCGGCTATCGCTCCAGACCGAGGAGGAGTGGTACCGCTTCTTGGTGGACACGGAAGCCGGAACGGTGGAAGTGGGCCGCGCGGAAACCCGCCACCATGCAACCGAGCTGGCCGGAGGCTTCACCGGGGTGTTCATCGCGCTCTTCGCAAGCGGTAACGGAACGGAGGCCACAACTCGCGCCTATGTGGACCGGTTCACGTACATCCCGGCTACCGGCCGCTGACGGCCGAGCCGGGGACGCCGTGGAGCTCGATCTCCTCCGCTCGAACACACCGCGCATGACGACCGGGAGTGATCTCGCGTAGCTGCGGCAACGCTTCCCGACACCGGTCCTGCGCAAAGCGACAGCGAGGGGCGAACGGGCAGCCGGTTGGCGCCACGGTATCCCGCTCCGCCTGCTCGGTGTCCGGGAAGTCTGCGAGCCACGCCTGCGTTGGATCTGCATCCGGAACGGAGACGAGGAGTAACTCGGTATATGGATGGGCCGGTTGCTCAAAGAGGTCTGCAGTGGTCGCCACCTCCACCACGTGCCCGTCGTACATGACCGCCACGCGATCGCAGATGTAGCGGACAACGGCCAGATCATGAGTGATGAACAGCGAGGTCCCGTTTCGCCGATCCTGGATATCTTTCATCACATTCAGGACTTGCGCCTGGACGGATACGTCGAGCGCGGAGACCGGTTCGTCGGCAACCAGGAGGATGGGGTCAAGCGCGCAGGCCCGGGCAAATCCCAGCCGTTGTCTCTGACCGCCGGAGAACGCGTGCGGATACCGGCCCATGTGTCCTGGGTCCAGTCCCACCATCTCCAGAAGTCCGCCTACGCGGTCCTTCCACTCCGAACGCTTCACCCCGTAACTGGACAGCGGCTCGGCTACGATGTCGAACACCGTCATCCGTGGATCAAGCGAGCCGTAGGGGTCCTGGAACACCATCTGGATGTGCCGACGCATCGCCCGAAGCTCGCGTCCGTGGAGTGTCGCCATATTCACCACGCCGGTGGGGGTTGTCAACAGGATCTCACCGCTGGTCGGCAGCAGCGCCCTGACCAGCGTGCGAGCGGTAGTGGTCTTGCCGCAGCCGCTCTCCCCCACCAACCCCAGCGTTTCTCCCTGCGAGATGGTGAAGCTGACGCCGTCCACGGCCTTGACGTGGCCAACTACTCGTCTGAAGAACCCCTTCTCAATGGGGAAGTGCTTCTTGAGGTCGTTCACCCGAAGCACCGTATTGGTCTGGTCAATCATTGCTCGCCCCCGTAGAGCACGCAGCTGACGGTGTGGCCGGGTGCAACCGTGACTCGATCAGGGATGTGCGCGGTGCAACGCTCGCCTTGGAAGAGCGGGCAGCGCGGATGGAACACACAGCCTTCAGGCACCGCGTAGCCGTCGGGAACCGTTCCGGGAATCGAAATGAGTTTCTCCGTGCTTCCGGTGAGCCGCGGTATCGCCTTCATGAGCGCCTGGGTGTAGGGGTGGCACGGATTGCGGAACAGCTCCTCAACCGGGGCCTCCTCCATGATCCGACCTGCGTACATCACGTACACGCGATCGGCCATGTGCGCCACAACGCCAAGATTGTGTGTGATGAGCACCATCGACAAGTCTTCTTCGCTCTTGAGCCTGCGCAGGAGCCGCAGTATCTGCGCCTGCGTGGTCACGTCCAAGGCCGTCGTGGGCTCATCGGCGATGAGTAGGCGCGGATTGCAGATAAGCGCCATGGCGATCATCGCGCGCTGATTCATGCCACCCGAAAACCGGAACGGATACTCGTGGACGCGGCGTGCAGCATCCGGGATGCCGACGCGGTTGAACATGTCCACCACCAGTCTCTCAACCTCCGCCGGCGTGGTCTCATGGTGGACCTTGTACGCCTCCCCTATCTGGTCCACAAAGCGATGGACCGGGCTGAAGACGGCGGTCGGCTCCTGGTAGATCATTGAGATCTCGCGACCACGAATCCGCCGCATCTCTTGCGAGTCCGGTTTGAGCGTTGTGAGATCGCGGGGTGTCCCGTCCCGATGCGTATACGTGATGCTCCCGTCTGCCAGGCTTCCGCCGTCCGGCAAGAGGTGCATGATTGAGTAGGCGGTCATGCTCTTGCCGCAGCCGCTCTCGCCTACGACTCCAACCGTCTCGCCTTCAGTGATGTGCATGCTCACCCCATTGACTGCGTGGACCGTGCCAACGGGTTGCTTGATTCGTACTGCCAGGTCGGTCACCCGGACCAGATCTCGGCGTGTTTCTGCCACTGCTTACCCCATGTACGGGTCTGCGGCGTCTCGCAGACCGTCTCCAACGAAGTTGAACGCCAGCACGGTGATGACCAGCACCAGCGCCGGCAGGAGGAGCCACGGCGCGAATGCGAGGACCGTGAGGTTCTGTGCCTCACCAAGGAGCACACCCCAGCTCACGGTGGGCCGTTTCAGGCCCAACCCCAGAAAACTGAGTGTGGTCTCACCGAGGATCATTCCCGGTATGGAGAGACTGATCGACGCGATGATGTGACTCATGAATGAGGGGAGCATGTGTCGGAAGATGATCTTGAGCTGTCGCTGTCCGGAGATCTCTGCGGCTATCACAAAATCCATGGTACGCAGCACCAGGAACTTTCCCCGGACCACCCGTGCAAGCCCGGTCCACCCAATCAACGAGAGGATGACCGTGATGCCGAAGTACATCGCCAGCGGTGGCCAATTCGCCGGCAGAGCCGCGGAGAGTGCCATCCATAATGGGAGACCGGGGATGCAGTTGATAAACTCAATGGTGCGCTGGATCAGGTTATCGATCCATCCGCCGTAGTAGCCGCCCACCCCCCCAAGGAGAACTCCCAGGAAGAAACTGATCGCGATCCCCATCAAACCGATGGAGAGCGAGATGCGCGAGCCGGCGATGATGTTCGACAACAGATCTCGTCCCAGGTCATCGCCACCCCACAGGTAGACGGGCACCTCTGGGTCGTCGGTGCCGAACAGGTGCAATGTGGAGGGGAACAACCCCAGAAACTTGTACCGGTCACCGTGGACGAAAAGCCGAACGCGAGCCGGTCGACTGCGATCCTCCGTGTATTCGCGTTGGAACGTCTCCATGTTGAGCTCACTGATCCACGGATAGACGGTTGGTGCGAATCTGCCGGACTCCGGACTGATCCAGTGGATCCTCTGCGGCGGAGCTAAGCGGTAGTTGGCGTGATTCGTCAGCGGGCCGTACGGAGCCACAAACTGAGAGAAGATCGCAACCAAATACAGGAAGCCAAGCACGAAGATTGAAACCACTGCGGCCTTGTGCTGCTTGTATCTCCACCACACCAGTTGCCATTGAGAAGCGGTGTAGAGGCGGCTCTCTTCCTGCGTTGGGGGCGTTTCTATGACGGGCGCGTGTGCGTCGTCTATGTCAAATCGCGGGTTTGCCATGCTACCTTCCAAGCCGCTCGTAACGAATACGCGGATCGACCGCCACCAGGAGCAGGTCGGAGACCAACGTTCCAATGACGGTGAGGATGCTCAAAATCATCAGGACGCTTCCGGCAAAGTACATGTCCTGGTCCAAGAGCGCGCTGAGCATGAGCTGCCCAAGGGTGGGGAGATTGAGCACGATCGCGACAATCTCACCGCCTCCGAGCAGTCCCGGAAGTATCCAGCCCACCGTACTGACGAACGGATTGAGCGCCAGCCGGATGGGGTACTTGACCAGCACCTTCCAGAACGGCAGCCCTTTCGCTTTGGCCGCGGTGACGTAGGGCTTTTTGAGCTCGTCCAGCAGGTTCGCCCTAAGGATTCGAACCAAGCCTGCTGTACCGTTGATCCCCACAATGACCACCGGAATCCACAGGTGGCGAAGCAGATCAATGAGACGGGCGAACGACCACGGAGCATTGCGAAACTCCGGCGAAAAGAGGCCGCCGATGCTCATGTCGAAGTACCTGAAGCTGATAAACAGAAGAGTCAGTGCGAGCAAGAAGCTCGGTATTGCCATGCCGACAAATGCGAAGAAGGTGAAGATGTAGTCGCCGATTGAGTAATGGTTGACCGCCGAATACACACCGATAAGAAACGAAACGACCCAGACGAACACGAGTGAGCAGAGAGAAAGCGCAATGGAGAAACCTACACGTTCGGCAATCAGCTCGCTTACGGGTCGGTTCCAGGCGAAGCTGTCGCCCATGTCTCCGGTGAGAAAACCGGTTATCCACTTCCAGTACTGAACATACACGGGTCTGTCCAGACCGTACTGGATCCGGAGCGAGTCCATCTGGTCCGAGGACACGTTGGTTCCCTGAGCCCGTAGATTCATCATGTATGAGGTGAGGTAGTCCCCCGGCGGCAACTGGATGACGATGAACGTCACAATCGAGACCAGAAAGAGGACAACAATCATGTAAAAGAGGCGTCGTAGCAGGTAGCTTCCCATGGAGTTTCCAAGACCGGCGTGACCCCGCCCCTGACCAGAGCGGGGTCTACCGGAACGTTATTGCAGTAGTCTATTCCTGCTTGATATACCACTGCACCGGACGTGCAGCCTGCCACCATGCGAGCTCGTCCACAAAGATCAGATCCTCAGGAACGTTACCAAGCCGGTTGTTGACCATCACGGCGGATGGCGTGTATCCGACGGTACCGATCAGATAGAGATTCTCCGCATGGAACTCCCATACCTCCTTGGCCAGCCGCGTGTACTCAGCGTCGGTACCGGCGGCGGACCAAGCCTCCAGCGTGTCAAGGTAGTCCTTAATGAACTGCGGGGGTTCTTCGCCTTCACCCGAGCTGGTGATACCGCGTTGGCTCTTCCACCAAGCGTCCCACTTGATTGCCCAAGCAACCTCGGAGTCCATAGCGAACTTCGTCGCATTGGGGATATACGCGGCGAACTCGAGCATCCGGTCTGCACCCCAGACACCGGCGTCGAGCTCGGCAGCCTGGTAGCGCTGGACGTAGAGCTCATGACTCATGCTCACCAGATTGGTCTTGATGCCAACCTCTTCCCAGTAGCCCTTGATGAGCTCCATGGTGGGACTGCCGCCGCCGCGGATGTCTAGCTCGAGTACAGTGCCGTCTGGGCCGAGGCGCCAACCATCACGGGTGCGCTCGTTGAGTCCCATCTGGTCCAACAGGTCGTTGGCCTGATCAGGGTCGTACTCCGCGTATGCCTCTGCCCACTCCGGCTCGAAATACGAGGCCGTGCGATGAACGGAGACCTGGCCCGGCTCGCCCAGACCGTTGTAGACAATCTGGTTGATCTCCTCACGGTCAATGGCAGCAGACATCGCCTGCCGGAACCGGAGGTCCTGGAAGACCTCTCGCTTGACGGGATCCGGGTGGTTCTGGTTGAAACCAATGCAGGTCCAGCTGGTGACAGAGCTCTCGTAGAGATACGTTTGGTAGTCACCGCGTGACTCGTTCTGCCGGTAGAGACCCAGATCGTTCAGATTCGTGATCTTTGCGATTGTGTCCAGCTCTCCATTCATGCCCTTGAGGATCCGCACATTTGCATCACTTACCAGCTCGGCCTCAATACGGTCAATGTACGGCAGCTGCCGGCCTTCTGTGTCGACCGCCCAGAAGTAGGGGTTCCGCTCATAGATACGCGCCGAGGTGTCCTGAGAGACCAGCACCCACGGGGCGAGCGTCGGCATCTCCGGGTCGTTGTAGCCGGGCCCCGGCCAGTTGTTCTTCGCCTGGTAGAGATCAACCCATGATTCCATCTCAGCTGCTTCAGCCAGCTCATTGGCGTCTTCATTGTACCGGATGTGGAACCGGCTCAGGTACTCGCTGGGAACAATGAAGGTCATGAGCCCGCCACGCCATGAGGCCAGCGTTGCCAGAATCGGTCGGTTCGGGGCGGAGAACTCAATCCGCACGGTGTGGTCGTTGACTTTGATGAAGGTGGGGTCCTCGCCCTGGGTCTGCCACGCACCGGCCATCCAGCCGTACACGTTCTTGAGATCAGGATCGGTGACCTGCGCGTTCCACCAGAACATGATGTCGTCGGCGGTGACCGGATCGCCGTTGGACCATTTCATCCCCTCTCGGAGCTGAATCGTCAACGTCTGAGCGTCCGGCGAGAGCAGAAAGCTCTTCGCGATCATCGGGATAAAGTCGTCGTAGGTCCGGCTGATGTAGAGCATGTAGGGCGTGAGCATGTGACCGTACTCGGCCCAGTCTCCCGGTCCGCCGAAGTATGTGCGGTAGGTGCCGCCGTACTGGCCGAGCTCGTCGACCGGCTCAACAACCCACGGATCCGCTGGGATCCGGTCTTCCACCGGCGGCAGCTCTCCCGCCGCTACCTGTTCGGCGAGCATCGGCGATTCCATCGCGCCGGATGCGGGCGTCTCTCGTGCAACCCCGCCTGTCGTGCCCGGGGTCTCCGGCGTTCCGGTGGCGAACACTGCAAACCCGACGAAGACCATCAATAGCGTTGCAAGGATTTTCTTTGCCATAGCAACCTCCTGTCTATCTCGAGGATCAACCCAGTCTGGAAAACTGAAAATGGATGAAACGGACGGAATGATAGACAAAACAAACCGAGTTTTGTAGCTTCTTGGCGTGACAGGACTTCGCTGGCTTGTCCGCTCATCGCGCAAATATCACGTACGGCGCCACCGCCACACCTACTGGGAGATTGTCTACTACACGGAGGGAAGCGGCACACTGCTTATCGGCGATGAGCCCATTGAGATACGCCCGGGGTTGATCGTCTGTCAGCCTCCGGTATTGCCACACGACGAACGGTCTACGGTCGGATTTGCCAACTACTGCTTTGGCGTAGAGCGGTTTCATCTCACAAGCGTAAAGAAACCGCTGGTCTACGAAGACACCACAACCAAGGATTTCCTCTCCCTGCTGGAGAATCTGTACCGGTACGCTGCGGGTCCCAGCTCCGACTACCGCCCGCTCACAACCGCGCTGCTCTTCGCAATGGAACAGATGCTCCGGACGTGGGCGGATGTAGCAAACCGGGACGCGTACGTAGACTGGGTGCAGCGGCAGATGGCGGCAAATCTGAACAATACCTCATTCGACCTGGGAACCGCTATCCGAGAGGCGGGCGTTTCCACGAGCTACTTCCGGCGCAAGTTTCAAAAGGCGTACGGGCTGTCGCCAACACAGTGGCTTCAGCGCGAACGGATCGACTACGCAATGAACGTCGCAAAGCTCGCCGGTCCGGGACGGCGCTCCGTGAAAGAGCTCGCCTATCTCTCCGGGTTTGAGGATCCGTACTACTTCTCGCGGGTGTTCAAGAAGTGGGCGGGAGTCAGCCCGCGCGAGTGGATGGAGAACGGCGGCGAGATCAACAACTGAACGGCGACGTGCGCTTCCCCAGTTACTCCTCAATACCGATCGCAATGTATCGCACCTCGTTCGCCGCATCTCGCCGGGCTGCCATCAGGTCCACCGTGTTCGACGGCCACGTCCCGAGCCGCGCCGGTGCGGAGAAGAACAGCGGCGGCACGGATGAAACCGGTACGTCAAGCGGCTCACCCGGGTTGGGGTGGATGCGACGGATGCGCAAGCGCGGACCCGGCATCTCGCTCCAGATGAGCCAGATTGCGCGCGAGGCCGCAGTATGCAACGCAGCGTACTCCGGCCAGGAGTCGTTGGTGGTGAAACTCTCTCGAGCACCGGCCGGACCATAGCTCTCGAGCGGAACCGTATGGCGGCCCTCGGCGTGCTCGACGCAGCGCATCAGCGTCTGCCGTCCGACAATCTCGCCGTTGCGCACGGTCATGTGCACCAGCTCAATCTGAAGCGGGAGCTCCGGAAAGAAACGGTCACGCATGAATCGCTTCCAGACATTGCGCTTCACGTAGACCAGGTGGAGCGTGCCGTCATCGTCAAGGGCGGTGTCCATGTGGCGGATATGGCCGGCGGTCGCTTCCGCTGAATCGAGCAAGACGGGAGATCCAAAGCCGGCAACAAGGTTGTCCGCCCACGCAAGGTAGAGGTTGCGGAAGTCGAAGTCCCATCGCTGCCCGGTAGCCTCGCGTTTGTACGCCATCCACTCCTCGTTGGGCTCATCGATGTCGCTAATCGCCACAACCGACGCTGCACCGTCACGGTACGTGACCGCCGGGTAGCAGCAGCGGACCGGAAACGCGAGCGTTCCGTGTGTCGCGGTCCTGCCGTCCGGATCAATGGTGCACCAGTGGAATCGGCCGGCGTACGGTTCGCGCCACTGATAGCCCTCCACGTTGAGCACCAGCAGGTGCTCGCAGGCGTGGTCCGCCGCAACGCCTCGGTAGCTGTGGTCGGTGAACGGCCACGGCTCGTCCCACCGCGGCTTGATCAGCTGCGGGTAGCTGCTCAGCGATGCGGAGTCG
The DNA here is from genome assembly GCA_964437265.1 of uncultured Spirochaetaceae bacterium. Taxonomy (GTDB): domain Bacteria; phylum Spirochaetota; class Spirochaetia; order DSM-27196; family SLST01; genus CAYTGY01. The sequence continues at coordinate 22,013 of CAYTGY010000010.1, forward strand.
AAGTCCAGGAGGCACGGCTCACAGTAATGCATCACCGAGCTCCCGTCGGGGGCCGCGCGCATAGGTGCAACCGACGGATTGCTACTGACGATCAGCCGATTGCCTGAGCACGGCCTGAATGCTTCCGGGTCTCCGGCCTTCTCCGGCCACTGGGACGGGTCGGGCACAAAGCGAGGACGCGACGGCAGGAGTGCAATTGGACAGGGCTCGCGCTGATTGTAGAACGGGTCGACATACTCGCGTCGCCACATGCCCTCGCGACGAGCGAAGAGCTGAAACCTCGTGTTCGCGGTCGGTGCCACACCGGCGCCGGTCTCCGGAATCGACATGATTACCACCTCTCCGTCGCGGACCATCGGTGGTGACCCATAGGACCACAACGGATACGAGCCGTTGCTTGGCGGATCAAACGTGGTGACGGTCTCCTCAACCAGGAGGGTGGCGCGAACGCTCATCCGGGAACCTCTAGTCGGTAGTGGTGGAGTACGCTGGCAGGGGCAACGGCGTCGTCCCGCCGGCCAAAGATGTCGATGTGGTGTGCCGGCGTGCTTCCGGCCCGGTCATTGGCAACGTAGAACTGAACCAGCGGTGGAGCGCCGGTGACCGTCCGGCGGGAGCCGGTGACCGTCCGGCGAGCGCGGGGATCATCAAGTGGCGCTACCAGCAGCTCAGGGCCGTACTCACCCTCCAGCACGTAGACCACGTGGATACGGCCGTCGGGGGATCGGTGGAACCCACCGTAGGTGGGCGCGGGCTCGTCTGTGGCGAACGCCTCGCCGCCCCGCTCGGGACCGTGGCGGAATACGCGGCCGCGTAGCTCGGCGCCGGCATCACGCCGCTCGTGGCACGCAGCCAGCGTCCGTCTCTCACGCACCTCACTCCCGTGGGCGTGCAGCGCCACCAGTTCCACCGCCATGTCCACGTTGGGAAAGTAGCGATCCCGCATGAACCGAAACCAGACCGGGCGACGGAGGTAGAGTACCCACACCCCGCCGGCCGCATCGTCTATCACGTCCAGGAGCCTGATGAGACCTGCGGTCTCCTCTACATCGTCCACCACCGTCGGCGCGGAGAAGGACCCCGAGCCGACTGACGCATTGTGAGCCAGGTAGAGTTTTCGGAAGTCGAAATCCCACAGGACACCTGAGTGCTCGAACTTGAAGCGTTTCCACTCCTGGTTGGGCTCCTCAACCGCGCTGGTGATTGCGATGTACGCGGTCCCGTTACGCAGCGACACCATGGGGTAGCATCCACGCCGAGGGAACGCGATCACCCCGTGTGCCGGAAACGCGCGGTCCGGTGAGCGGAACGCCCAGCACAACCGACCCGAGTACCCCGGACGCCACAGGTCACCTTCGTTGTTGGTTACCAGGAGCGATGACGCGGCTCGGTCCGCTGCGATCCCGCGGTACGAGTGGTCGGTGAACGGCCGGCGCTCGGCGATGAACGGCTTACTCGGCTCTCCAAACCCACCGTCAACCGGTACGTCGATGAGCAGCGGTTCACAATACCACATCGTCTCAGGCTCACCGGAGTAATTCAGACCGTCTCGGAACGGCGCGAGTCGTGAGTTGACCGACATGACGATGCTCTGATCCCGGTCGATCACGAGCGGACACGGCTCACGTTGGTCGAAGAGTGGGTGACGGAGGAGTTCACGCCAACGCCGGTCCGCGAGGTCATGGGTGTAGAGCACCGGTCGCGTTCTGCACGTCGGCGGAATATCCAGGTTTGCGTCGGGAATGGTGAGGTAGAAGCGGTCCCCGTCCCGCACAAAACAGCTGGATCCGTATGCCCAGAGTGGATCAGTGTTGTTCTGCGGGTACGTGTACTCGACCGGCCACGCTCCGATTACACGAAGCTCGTCACTCATAGGCTCGACTCAAACCACGAGAATGCGGAGGCCTGCATCGCACGGTCGAACTTGTGCGGTCCGGGGTAAAACTCGCCGCGGTACTGCCCGGACGCGCCAAGCCGATCGTAGATCCGCTGCAAGCGCTGGTGGGCGGCCTCCATGCCCCGCATGCTCCAGAGCTGGTCGTCACGGTCGTATTGCACCAGAAGCGGGCGAGGGCCGTGGAGACCCATGAGATCCGGCATATCAAGGTGGCGATGCAGATGCGGGACGTAGTAGAGCCAGGTGTGGTGCTGGATGCTCTCTTCCGCCATGACGGCGGAGCTGCTCATGAATCCCACACAGAGTGCCGCCTGGATTCGGTCGTCGAGCCCCGCCAGAAAGATGGTGCGCAGTCCTCCACAGGACAGCCCACCACACCCAATGCGACCGGGATCGATCTCAGGTCGCGTCAGCAGATAATCAACCGCACGGCGGTCTTCGTAGGCCCATACGCCGGGCCAGGTAGTGCCGGCGGCAAAGAGCGATTTCGCAATGAACGACTCGTAGCCGTTGGATAGATCGTTGTACGCGCGGATGTACGCGTCACTTTCCGGTTCGAGCTCGCTCACGCCTGCGGTGAGGTCGTCCGGAAGCTCTGCGGGATCCAGTCGCCGCGACCCCCAGCAGAAGAGGTCCGGCACCAGCACGGCAAAACCGCGCCGCGCAAGCTCAGTCGCCCACGGCGAGCCCTCGTAGCTCTCCTGACGAAACGCGGTCAGCACAGACGGTTCAGCCGGGAGGCGAACCAGTTTCTCCTTGCCGTGATACTTGTACGCACCATGGTCATGCAAGGCGAGCACGGCCGGAAGCCTGTCGACGCCGGCGGGCTTGATGAAGTAGGCCTCGGTTCGCGGTCCAAACGGCTGGCGGTAGCTCACCAACTCAACGTCGAGACCATCGCACGACCAGGCCCGCTCGACACGCGGATCAAGCGGCGTCGAAGGCGGAGAAAACGCGAGCAGCGAGTGGACCAACTCGCGAGCCCGGGCCCGCCACACACCGATGTCGCTCCATTGGGCGTCGAGAATCGAGTAGTCAAGCGGGTTCTGCTCTGCTTGCCAGGAGATAAGCGACGCGTAGTTTCCGAGTAGGTTCGACATACGCGTAACAAGCATAGCCGGTGAGTGCGGCCGCGTCGAATGGATGATTCGATTCGCTTCATAGACAAAACGCTCGCGAGAGGCGCGCACCGGTTGTGATACGGCGGTTGGAGGCTATACTGCGGGTTTGCGGAGGAATGGTATGAGCAGACCGGTTGAGCTTAAAATGATAGAGTGGCCGCGTTTTGGCGGCGGGAGACGGCCTGCTCCGGTAGGAGTCGTGGAGCTACAGGAACGCGTTTGGGCAACCATGGCTGCGATGCACGAGCGTAACCTTACGCATCTGGTGGTGTATGGAGACCGTGAACATTTCGCCAATATTGCCTACCTAACCGGGTACGACCCACGGTTCGAGGAGGCGCTCTTGATAATCGGCCAGGACCGGGCGCCGCTGTTACTCGTTGGGAACGAGGGTGAGGCCTACCTCCCGGTGAGCCCGCTGATGGCGAACGGTTCACTGCGAACTGAAGTCTACCAGCCGCTGTCGCTGCTGGACCAACCCCGCGGGCGATCACGGCAGTTGGAAGCCATACTTGCGGACGAAGGTCTGGGCACGAGCTCACGGGTGGGATGCGCCGGATGGAAGTACTACGGCGAGAACGAAGAGCGACTGGGGAATCGAGCGCTGGAGATCCCGGCGTTTATCGCCGACCACCTCCGCGATCTCTGCGGAACAGAGCACGTGGAGAACGCTACCGCCATCTTCATGAGCCCTGATGTGGGCTTGCGTTCACGATCCTCACCAGCGGAGATCGCATACTTCGAGTACACCGGGGCTCTCGCCTCTGAGGCTATGCGTGAGGTGCTCAACGCACTCGAGCCGGGCAAACTCGACTACGACGTTGTCGCCGCCATGCGCTACACGGGCGAGCCCCTTGGGTGTCATCTCACGTTTGTGAGCGGAGAGAACCGGGAGAAAGCGCTCTCAGGACCGGTGGGGGCAACCATGCGGGAGGGAGACCCGTTCGCATCAAACATATGTTTCTGGGGCAGCAATAGCTGCCGGGCCGGATGGCTTGTCCGCAACAAAGCCGGGCTACCCACCTCCGCGCGGGACTACGTGGAGCAGTTCGCGGCGCCGTACTTTGCCGCGATGGACGAATGGTTCTCTATGATGCGTCCGGGAGTAATCGGCGGGGAGATCTACAAGATGATCCACCGTCTCCTTCCGGATGACCTGTTCGGCATCACGCTCAATCCGGGGCACCTCATCCATCTCGACGAATGGCTGAGCTCGCCGATCACCCCGGAATCCTCGATACCGTTGGCCTCAGGGATGGTGATGCAGTCCGACGTCATTCCCGTGTCTGAGCGCTACTTCTCAACTCGCGTCGAGGATGGGTTGGTCATTGCGGACGAGGAGCTTCACGAGCGGATCGGCTCCGAGTTCCCGGATGTGCTGGGCCGATGTGTGGAACGCAGACGGTTTATGCGCGAGGTCCTGGGCATGAACGTGCCTGAGTCGGTGCTTCCGCTCTCCAATATCCCGGGGATTGTTCCACCGTTCGTGCTCGAACCGCAGAACGTTTTTGTGATGGCCGGCTCGTGATCTCAAAGGAGGCCAACAAATGAGTACAATGCGGCAACCGCACCCGATCCCGGCGCCTGAGCCTCCAAACGCGTCGGATATCCGGACCGTCTTCGAGCGCGGCGAGCGGGTCTTCCGGCTCATGCCGATATTCGTCCCGCGGCGCTTCAGCGACGCCGGACGGCGGCTCCGGCTGCATCCAGATGACTACTACGCGCTGGGGACCGCTCGCGGCTCGATCAAGGAGCGATGGTTCTCGAGCGTCATCCCTGCCATGAACGGTCCCCTTGCGCCTGCGGATGAGGGTATGAGCTACGTCACGCCCACGGAACGTCACGAGGACCGGTTCTTGCTGAGACACGCCGTAGAAGAGCTTGGGAGCGAGTTGATTGGAGAGACGCTCATGAACGAGTATGGGACGTGGCCCATGTACTCCAAGTTCTTCGACTTCCGACCGCCGCTCTTCTTTCACCTCCACCTGACAGATGAAAAGGCTCAGGCGGTCGGCCGGATTGGAAAGCCTGAGTCGTACTACTTCCCGCCGGAGCTCAACAACTATCCGGGAGAGTTCCCGCACACCTACTTCGGCTTTGATCCTGACGTGACCAAAGACCAGGTGCGCGAGCGGTTGCTCTTGTACGAGGCCGGAGACAACCGGATCACCGAGCTCTCCCGCGCATACCGCATTGAGCTTGGAACCGGTTGGTATACGCCGCCTGGAGTGGTTCACGCTCCCGGAAGCATTCTCACCTACGAGCCGCAGTGGAACTCCGATGTGAACTCAGTACAGGAGAATATCGCCGCCGGAGAGATCTACGACTACGAGTTCTTGGTGGAGAACGTCCCGGAGTCCAGGAGACGCGACATCGATTACGTGATGAGCCTCATGGACTGGGATGCAAACGTAGACCCCCACTACCGGAAGCACTACTTCCGGCCCAAGCTGGCCGTTGCGCCACAGGACGGCTGGATGGAATCGTGGATCTCATACGCAAACGACTATATCTGCGCCAAGGAGCTTCGCATTGCGCCGGGTGCCACGGCCGTTGTGGAAGACCCGGCGGCGTACGGTTGCATCATCATCCAGGGACATGGCACCTTTGGTGTCCATCCGGCAGAGGCGGCGGTACTGCTACGGTACGGACAACTGTCCGCGGACGAGTTCTTTGTCAGCGAGGAGGCGGCAAGTGACGGCGTCGCAATCAGAAATCAGAGCCGGTGGGAGCCCATGGTGATTCTCAAGCACTTTGGTCCCAACAACGCGGAGATGCCGTGGTCAGTGCCGGGCGGCAATGATGAATAGCTGGTCCATGAAGTACAAGAAGCGCGACCATGAGACGTCCGGCGGGATGGCATGGTCAAAACCGACGATGTAGCCGCCCAAGGAGAAGAGCGTCACACCCGGCCTGGACCTCAAACGGGAAGAATGAGCTCACGCCGTGGGCGGCCACCACATCAGCCAACTCGTCCACGTTTCCGTCGGAATCAACTGAGAACGCCGCCACTCCGTGCTGGTCCGCAAACCCGGCAATCCGGTCGTAGCATGGCATCATGAACTCCTTCACCATCTCCATTGAGATGAGAGAGCCTTGCTTTCCGCACATGTCCTCCCAGATGTGGATGTGGTCTATCTGCATATGCCGGGATACTTCCTCGTAGAGCGTCAGCCAGAGGTCGGTGTACGACTCCATGATCTCATGGACCAACTCCGGGTCATCATAGAAGGTGTACAGCAGCCGCTCGACGCCCATGACATCCCTGGCCGTACCAAAACAACCGTACGGAAAGACGCCCACCTGCACCGGGGCATCCAGAGATGCCGTCTCGCGGAGAAAGGCGGCAATCCCGGCGGTGCGCTCTTCCAGGCGCGGGGCCAGTCTCTCATCGCGGTAACGGTGCCACTCATCCTGAGACAAGACGGGATTGTCGGCGTAGTCAGGAAGCGTGTTCTGGTCTTTGCGATTCCGGATCGTGATGCCACGGTAGTCCCGGTAGGTGATCTCGTCGGCGCTCTCCTCAAGGACTTCGTATTCGAAGTGCGGCCACGGTCCCAACTCTACGGGAACAATGAGCGGCCCCAGATCGTAGGCAAAGCCAGTCGATGATCGGTGGTCTGTCGGTAGGCTGACAACGCCAGGTAGCAATGATTCGTTCTCTGTTGGTCATGGCGCGTCCACGCTCCAGGATTCAACCACCCCCAGCACCCGCTCCACATACGGAATGGCAGCGAGTTGCTCGTCCAGCGAGTTCTCCAGCTCCAGCGAAACCCACCGGTCGGGCAGATATCGCGAATAGCGCGCGAGGTAGTCCAGATTGCTCAGATCCACGTAGCTGTGGTGGTCCCAGCCGCCGTTCCAGGGGTTGGGGTCACCCACGCGGATCGCTGAGACGTGGCAGCATCCAATGCGGAACGCGGCCAGTTGGCGCAGAACGCGCTCAACGTACTCATCTTTGCCGTGCAGGCGTGCGGTCTCAAGGTGAGAGAAGTCGGGACAGATCCCGCCCAATTCGGCCAACTCCTCGTCCTCAGGCGCCTCCTCCACGTTCTCAACGAAGAGCCGAGCGGAATACTGCGCCGGGACAGGGCCAAATGCATGTCGATTTGCGCGCGGGTGGATGTTGAACACCTCCGTCTTGAACCGCTCCACCAGGTAGTCCATCTCGGCTTCGGTGAAGTCGGTGCGCGCGTGCACGTGGGGAATCAGCAGATTCGGGATTGACTCCAGCTCCTGATACAGCCGCGTCCGCTCCGCGGGCTCAATCGCTGTTGGGAACAGAGCAATGGTGCGGACGTCGCTTGCTCGTAGATCCGCCACGAACTGGGGTATCCGATCTCTGACGGTGGTCGTCAAGCCGGGGATGATCGTCATGGATAGAGAATGTGGATTGGAGGACCCGCGGTCAAGTCAGGACGTGGTGAGTCAGAGTCGATCCGTGATCCCGGCACGCAACAGCCGGGAGAACAGCCCGTCGGCTTCGCTGAGCTCAGCATAGGTACCGCTTTGCACAACGTGTCCGTGGTGGAGCACCAGCACCCGGTCCGCGTCGGCGGCATCACTGAGCTCGTGAGAGAACTCCAGGATGGACCGTCTCCCGCCGGCTGCCCAGGTAAGCAACGACGCGCGAACGCGCGAGCGGAGGTCGGGGTCAAGGCCGGCAAAGGCTTCATCCAGAACAATTATCCGCGGATCGCGCGCAATCATCCGGGCAAGCGACAATCGCTTCTTCTGACCGCCGGAGATCTGCTCGTCCGCGCCGCCGGCGAGCGTCTGCTCCGCCTCCGGAAGATCGTCAAACAGCGCTTCAAGGTCGGGCACCTCCACGGCCGCGCGTGGGAACGTCGGATGATCAAGCCGCCTCGCGAAACAGCGCGTGGCGTCCCGATCGTGCTCCACCGGCAGGCCCACCAAAAGGTTCTCTTCCACCGTCCCGCGAATGAGGCGCGGATCCTGCAGGGCCGCGGAGACCAAACGCCGGTAGCACGCCTCTTCAAGTCGAGCCGCGTCCGTGGCATCAAGCGTGATGGTGCCCTCCTGGGGCTCAAGCAGGCGTAGCACCAAAGAAGCAAGGGTTGACTTTCCAGAGCCCGACGGCCCGGTCACGTAGAGATGCTCGCCCGGCGCCAACTGGAATGACACACCGGACACGCCGTTACCGGACGCATAACGGTAGCCTACGGAGTCCACTCGCAGCTCCGGCGTTGGTGCGATGGAACAGCGCGTGGAGTGCGATCCGCCACGCGGCGGATCGGGCTGTGCCGGAGCCCGGTCCCCAACCACCTCGAGTATCCGGACAGCCGCCGCCGCACTCTTGGGCAGATCGTCAACCGCTCGGCTGACCGCCAGGACGGCGCCGAAACCTCCGGCCAACCCGGCAATCACCGCCCACACCAGCGCCGGATCAGTTCCCGGGCCCGCACCGGTTGTGGACCCGGGAAGTAGCCCCAGCCACGCCGTGACCACAAGCGAACCCACCAGCAACAGGTCCACCAGTGCCGCCTTGACGGCGCCCAGGCGTGTCAAGGCGGCGGTTTGGGCGGCATAGCGACGACCGAGCTCCTGGAGCCGTGCGGATTCCCGGTCCAACGCTCCAGCAGATACCAAATCCTGAATGCCCGCTACCGCTTCACCAATCTCTGCGCTCAAAGCCCCGGCGCACTCGCG
>CAYTGY010000011.1:0-15374 GCA_964437265.1 uncultured Spirochaetaceae bacterium
GATTGAGAGGCCGGCGGCTAGATACTGCATAACCTCGGTCACACGTGCGGTATGCCGGTAGGCGGCAGGCACGTCGCGAGCCTGGGGAAGAACCGTCGCGGTGAGCACAACACCGAGCGGGTCACCGTAGCGGTCGTGGACCGGCTTGAGGCGCACGGTTGCGGCAAGCGGGCGGGAGTTGTCCGTGGACGGTGGGTCGATCTGGGTGCGAAACTGCCGTTCCGGCTCGTCGGCCGACCACGATTCGGCCTGGGCAAGCAGCCGCGACACGGTCGAGGCGAACGAGTCGGCCTTTTCCCCCACGATCCGGGTAGGCCCGCGCAGCAGCGCCTGAGCCTTTCGATTGCGGTAGACGGGTCGGCTGCTCATGTCGTAGAGCACCACGATGTCTTCGATCGAATCGAGTATCTGCTCTGCGAGCAGCTCGGGCGAGATGCGCAGGAATCCGTACTTCCAGATGGCGTAGACCATCGCCCCTACCCAGATGCTCATCAGAAGCGGCGACTGCGAGGGAATCGTCCACCAGTCGACCATCGCGGTGAGGTAGAACTCGCCGAACACCACGATGAGGCAGATGGTCAGCCAGGTGACCAGGATCGCGCCTTGACGACGCTCGCGGTTGAGTTCGGTGGTGCGGTAGTATCGGACCGATACGACCAGCGAGGCAACCCAACAGCTCACCACGTACACGGTCCAGACCACGGTACCCGGCTCACCAACGGGGGCCACGAGCGCAATCGCTCCGCCCTCGGTCACGACCGGAACCAGCGATACCGGTGCGAAAAACGCGAGCACAGAAAGCGCCACGCCGGGCGCATACACCAGTAGCGCAAGCCAGGCGGGCAGGCGGCGCTTGCGGTAGACGGCATAGGCAAAGTGGAAGACCAACGGAAAGTAGAGGAACATGGGGATAAAGGAGGCCGGGAGCAGTACTTCCAGCACGGCAAGGCTTTGCGTGTTGTAGACGAAGTAGCCGCTTGCGTTCCACAAAAAGAGCGCCAGCGCGGCCAAGCTCAATATGAGGTGTTCGCGCCCCTGCACCTTCATCCGCCGCACCACCACAAACAGGTACAGCGCAAAGGCAGACGAGAGGATATTGAGCACATTGATCACGGCCACGCCGCCATGATACGCGGCGAGGTGGCCGTGGGGCAAGGGCGGCGGCGGCCGTCAGGCCGCCGGGGGGATGCGGCTACTCGATCTGCCTGAGCACCTGGTTATCGTTGTCCATCACCCAGACGGAGGTTCCATCGCAGACAATTCCGTCGGGCTCGTCGAACTGGGCGCTCATGCCGGTCCCGTCGGCCCATTCGTTTGAGCTTCCGGGGTCTCCGGCCACGATTGTGACCTCCGTGGTGGCCAGGTTGATTTTGCGCACCATGTTGCTCCCGAATGTGGTTACATAGAGGTTTGCGCCGTCGCAGGCGATGCCGCGCGGCTGGTTAAACTGGGCGAACGTTCCTTCCGGATCATCCACCGTACCGGCAATCCCGGATCCAGCAAAGGTGGTGACCTCACCGGAAGCGATCACGATCTTCCGAATGGTGTGATTGTACTGGTCGGCAACGTAGAGATTGGTGCCGTCGGTGGTGATGCCGGCCGGCCGGTCGAACGTTGCCGCGGTTCCGTCGCCGTCGTCATTTCCTGAGGTGCCGGCTGTGCCTGCAAGCGTGGTTACCCCCCCGGAGGCGATGTCAATCCGGCGAATGGTGTGGTTGTCGGTGTCGGCAACAAAGAGGGAGGTGCCGTCGGTGGTGATCCCCTGCGGGTTGTCGAACTGTGCCGTGGTTCCGTCGCCGTCGAGAGTGCCGGGGGTGTCGACGTCACCGGCGAAGGTAGAGACCTGGCCGCCATCGAGCATGATCTTGCGGATGGTGTGATTGTCGTCGTCACAGAGGTAGAGCGCTCCGTCGGTAATCGTGATGCCGGCTGGATCATCAAAGAGCGAATCGGCGTAGTCGTTGGTTTCACCGTTCCAGCCGTACGAGCCGGCGATGTGTGAGACCTCAGCGGTCGCGATGTCCATCTTCCGGATGAGGTGGGAACCGGTCGATTCGGTGAAGTAGAGATACTCGCCGTCGGTGGTCACACCCGTCGGAGATTGGCTGAGAGCTCCTACGCCGCTCCCGTCGTTGAAGCCGGACTCGGTAGGCGTACCGGCGACGGTGACGACCTCGCGGGATACGATCTCAATCCGGCGGACGGTGTAGCCGGTGTAGTCAACCGCGTACAGATGGGAACCCACAACCGCCATCACCGAGGGGTTTCTGAACTGAGCCGCGGTCTGGATGCCGTCTGCCACGCCTGCGTTGCCTGCGTCGCCGGCCAGCGTGCTGACGCCTCCCGAACCCGTGTCTATTTTCCGGATGGTTTGGTTGCCGTCTTCGCCAACGTAGAGCACGCCGGCCCCGGCCACGATCGAGTGGGGCGCGGAGAACCGTGCAGCGTTGCCGACGCTGTCGGTGTGTCCACTATTACCCGGAGATCCGTAGGGCGTAGTGACAACACCGGCAAGCGTTACCTTACGGATCGTGTGGTAACTTGCAACCCACAGGTCGGTCCCGTCGAACGCGATCGCGTCAAGACCCCGGAACTGTGCCGCCGTTCCGGTTTCGTCCGTGTGGGAATTGGTGCCGTCGCCGGCGAGCGTGGTAACTGCGCCGTCGGACGTGTCCACCTTGCGAACGCGACGGTTGGAGTCGTCTGCAACGTAGAGGTAACCGTCGTGATAGCAGAGGTCTATCGGGTAGTCAAACTGTGCAAGGCCTGCGGTGTCGTCTGCAAAGCCGGGGCTTGCGTTCTGGCCGGCAACAAGCTCGGTGGAACCATCCGCAAGCGAGACTTTGCGAACGACGTGGTTTAGCTCATCCGCTACGTAGAGGTACGTCCCGTCGGTGGCAAGTCCGCGTGGGTTATTGAACTGTGCGTTTTCCGCCGTGCCCTCGTTGTAGCCGGCACTACCGCTGCCTGAAAACCAGCTGACCGTGGCGGTGTCAGGATCAAAGCGCCTGATCACGTCGTTTCCGTCTTCTGAGAAGTAGATATACCCGCCGGCCTCAACACCGTACTTTGGGAACGACAAGAGCGGACCGGTGCCGGTGCCGTCGTAGTTTCCCGAGCGTCGCGGGACGCCCGCGATGGTGGTGACTTCTCCGGTGAGGTTCAGCTCCTGGAACACGTTTCCGCCTACAATGACCGCGTCAGTCTCGCTTACCGTCACCGTATACTCCTGCGTGGTGGCCGCGTCTTCGGCCGTGACGGTGTAGATGACGCTGCTTGAGAAGTTCTGTGCGGTTCCACTTGCCGGGTCCACGGTGGCCGCATCTGAGATGGTGATGGTGGGAACCAGCGCGGTGACTTCGGTGCCGAAGGGGACCTCCGCGGTGACGCTGCCGCTTCCAACGGTGCCGGTGACGGTGCTTGAGAGCGCGGTGTTTTCCGCGGCCTCAAAGACAAAGTCGGTGATGTCGCAGGCGGTGCTTGCGTCCGCGGAGGCCACCGTGACGGTCACCGTGAAATCGGCGCTCGTCTCTCCATCCTCCGCGGTCACGGTATAGGTCACCGGATCTGTGAAGTCCTGTGCCACCCCGGTTGCCGGGTCCACGGTTGCACCGGCCGGCAGCGTGATGGTGGGAACCAGCGCGGTGATAGCGGTGCCGTGCGGCACCGCGGCGGTAACCGTACCGTCGGTGCTGATGGTGGCGGTGACGTCCGCGCTGAGCGCGTCGTTGTTCGCCGCTTCAAAGACGAATGTGGCGATGGTTGCCTCAGTTCCCGGTGCTTCCCCGCCGTTGGGGCATGCGGTCAGTAGCGCGGCGAGCGCAACCGCGGCCGCAACAATTCCTGCGAATCTAACGTGTTTCATGAACTCCCCCGTCTCGCTTTGTTGGTAGTCTGGTGGAAAGTGTAGCCCGGCTTACCGGGCCACACATCGTACCTAGGTACAATATGGCCCTAAGATCCGCGCGTCGGCGGCGGCGAAGCCGCCGGCGCGGTCACTCCACCCGCCGAATCACGTGGTTATTGCTGTCCATCACCCACAGATCCGTCCCGTCGCAAGCGAGGCCGTTCGCGTGTTCAAACCGCGCATCCATACCGGTGCCGTCGGCCCAGGCCGCGTTGTTTGTGTCACCGGCAACAAGGGTCACGTCCGCCGTATCAAGGTCAATCCGGCGAAGCTCGTGCTCGTCGCTTACGTACAGATTCGCGCCGTCGCACGCGAGGTTTGACGGCCCGCTGAAGCGGGCGGCGGTGCCCTTGTCATTGCTGTAGCCGGGAGTGTCGGCTGCTCCGGCGTAGGTGGTGACCTCCGCGGTAGCGGGATCGATCCGTCGTATGGTGTAGTTAAAGTTGTCGGCGACGTAGAGGTAGGTGCCGTCGGTGGTGATTCCCTTTGGTCGGTCGAACCGGGCATCGCTGCCGTCGCCGTCTGCTTGGCCGGAACTCTTTGCCTCACCGGCGAGTGTGGTGACGGTGGCGTCTGCGATCACGATCTTGCGAATGGTGTGGTTGAGCTCGTCGGTGACGTAGAGGTTGGTACCGTCGTTCGTGATACCGGATGGAGCGTCGAAACTGGCTGCGGTGCCCTCGCCGTCGCCTGAACCCGAAGAACCGCTGCCGGCGAACGTTGAGACCTCAAGCGTGTCCAGGTCGATCCGGCGAATGGTGTTATTGCTGCTGTCGCAGACGTACAGATCGCCGCCGACCATGGTGATGCCCCTGGGCCAGTTGAAGCGCGCGACGGATCCGGGACCATCGTCCGTTCCGGCTTCTCCGTACTCGCCGGCGAGCGTGGTCACCGTACCGGTTTCCAGATTCATTCTTCGAACCAGGTTTGCCGATCGTTCGGTGAAGTAGAGGTACTCCCCGTCGGTCGCAGCGCCGTTCACCGATTCACAGAGGGCGCCCACGCCTGAGCCGTCGATGAAGTAGCCGGCATCGTCGGCGTCATGGTCTTCACCGTCGGTACCGGCGATGGTGGTAACCACGCGCGTGCCAATATCTATGTGCCTGAGCGTGTGGCTGGAATAATCAGCAGCGTAGAGATCGGAATCGAAGAGCCCAATGAGATACGGCCAGTGGAACCACGCGTCGGTGTGCGTGCCGTCCTTCACGCCACCGTTCTGGTAGTCTCCTGCCAGCGTGGTGACTGCGAAGTCGTCGGTTGTCGTGTCGATCTTGCGGATCGCATCGTTGTTCGCATCACCGATGTAGAGCGTTCCCGGCCCCGCGATGATCGAATTGGGCTCGTTGAAACGCGCCGCGGTGCCCAGGTCGTCACGATAGTCTGCGTCGCCGTCACTCCCGCACACGGTCTCCACCAGGCCGCCAAGCGTGACTCTACGGACGGTCTGGTAGTCGGTGACCCAGAGGTAGGTGCCGTCAAACGCAATCCCACGTGGATTGTAGAACTCGGCTCCGGTGGCCGGATCGGTTCCCGTACCGTCCTCATGGTTCTGGTCTCCGGTTCCGGCGAGGGTGGTTACCTGGTCGGTGGTCAAATCGACGGTGCGGATTCGGTAGTTCCATTCGTCGGCGACGTACAGATAACCGTCGTGATAGCAGAGGTCTATCGGGCGGGAGAACTGCGCCGATGCCAAGTCGCCGTCGGTGAAGCCTGAGATGCCGGTGCCGGCGAGCGTATCGACCGACCCGTCGGCGAGCGAAACCCTCCGGATGACGTGGTTGTATTCATCCGCTACGTAGAGGTACGTCCCGTCGGTGGCAAGTCCGGCCGGGTGGTTGAACTGCGCGGTATCAGCTGCTCCCTCGGTGTAGCCTGCAGTTCCGGTCGTCCCTGAGAAGGTGGTCACCGTATTGGTCTCCGGGTCCAGACGCCTGATTGCGCTATTGTTCTCCTCGGTGAAATAGATGTACTCACCTGCCGCTACGCCGTAGCGGGGGTGCCACAGCAGAGCTCCGGCGCCGGTTCCGTCGTAATGGGCCACATGCCCCGGGGCGCCGGCGGCGGTGGTGACAATCCCGTCAAGGCTCAGCTCCTGGAACACGTTTCCGCCGACGATGACCGCGTCAGTCTCGCTCACCGTCACCGTGTATTCCTGCGTGGTGGCCGCGTCTTCGGCCGTGACGGTGTAGGTGACGCTGCTTGAGAAGTTCTGTGCGGTTCCGGTTGCCGGGTCCACGGTTGCGGCATCTGAGATGGTGATGGTGGGAACCAGCGCGGTGATATCGGTGCCGAAGCGGACCTCCGCGGTGACGGTGCCGCTTCCAACGGCGCCGGTGACGTCCTCTGAGAGCGCGGTGTTTTCCGCCGCTTCAAACACAAAGCTGGTGATGTCGCAGGCGGTGCTTGCATCCGCGGCGGCCACCGTGACGGTCACCGTGAAATCCGCGCTCGTCTCCCCATCCTCCGCGGTGACGGTATAGGTCACCGGATCTGTGAAGTCCTGCGCCACCCCGCTTGCCGGGGCCACGGTTGCACCGGCCGGCAGCGTGATGGTGGGAACCAGCGCGGTCACAGCGGTGCCGTGGGGCACCGCGGCGGTAACCGTACCGTCGGTGCTGATGGGGGCGGTGACGTCCGCGCTGAGCGCGTCGTTGTTCGCCGCTTCAAAGATGAATGTGGCGATGGTTGCCTCAGTTCCCGGTGCTTCTCCGCCGTTGGGGCATGCAGTCAGTAGCGCGGCCATAATGATGACTGCCGCTACAATCGACCATGCGTGAGCTCGTTTCATCTCTACCTCTCCCTGGTGGTATTTGCCGCTGAAGTGTAGCCCGGCTTGCCGGGGCGCACATCGTACCTAGGTACAATACCGGTCGACTTGGGTGCATTTGACAGGTTCGCAAAGGATGTGTAGGACTGGTTACCTAAGTCTGACTAGAGCGTCATGACCGTAGAGAACACCCCGGCCGCGAAGACACATCTCTCAAAGCTCATAGAAAAGGTTTTGCAGGAAGAAGAGGTGATCATCTCCAAGGGGGCAAACCGGTCGCCCGGCTGGTGCCGTTTGAGGAGGAGCGCAGGTCCGTCACCTACGGCGCGCTGAAGGGAAAGATCCGCATACCGGACGACTTTGATGACTACTCGGCAGCGGAAGCCCCAGACTCACCTTGCGTACCAATCATGTTGAGCAACTCAACGCGATTCTTGGCGCCGGTCTTCTGGTAGATGTGGGTGATGTGGGCCTTGACCGTGCGAGTCCCGATTGAGAGCGCGTCGGAAGTCCGGCCAATGCTGTACCCGGATGCAAGGTACTGCAGGACCTCGGTCTCACGGTCGGTTAGGTGGAATTGATCGAGTACCGCTACCGCCTCCGGGATGACGCTCGCCGCGACAACCACGCCAAGCGGATCGCCAAAGCGGTCAAAGGCCGGTTTCACGCGAGCGCGGAGAATCAGGGGAGTATCAACGTTGGTGGGGACCGCCGTCTGGAACTGCCGCTCCGGTTCGTCTGGTTGCCACTCGGGCGCGCCGGCCAATGCACGCGCGACCGTGTCGCGAAACGGATCAGCTCGCGCGTTGCGAACGGAGGTCGGTGGACCAAGTAAGGTTGCCGCCTTCCGGTTGGCAAACGCCCGGTTCCCGTTCATGTCGTAGAGCAGCACCAGGTCCTCTATTGAATAGAGGATTTGTTCGGCAAGCACCTGCGGCGATATCCGCAACAGGCCGTAGCGCCAGACGCCGTACACCATCACCCCCATCCACAGCGTCAGCAACGCCGGCGCCTGCGACGGAAGCGTCCAGCCTTCAATAAACAGCGGCAGATGGTACTCGGTCACAACCACCACGAGCGAGACCACCGCGGCGATCGCCAACACCCTGCCTTGGCGGCGCTCGCGCTGCGTACGAGCCGAACGCGAGTGGGCCGCATAGAGCCAAACCGCGGTGAGCCACGTGACTGCAACGTAGCCGAACCACGCCATGGTCATCGGCATCCCGGCGGCCGGGGTGAGGGTGAGGCCGTCGGCGCTCACCACCGGCAGCAGCGAGAACGGATGGAGAAAGTTCGCAATCACAAAGAAGAGCGCCGGCGCGTAGAGGGTGAGCATACCACCCACGGAGATCGACCTGCCACGGAGCAGGACGTAGGCAAAGTGGAGCTGGAGCGGAACAAAGGCAAAGGCGCCGATTGTCGCAACCGGAATGAGGATCATTGCGACGTCAACCCGCTGTGCGTGATAGAGCGCATACACGACCACGGTGAACTCAAAGAGCGCAATCGCGGCGAAGCTCAGAATCAGATGCTCACGGCCCTTGGCGCGAATCCCGCGGATGACCACAAACAGATACAGACAGAAGGCCGCCGCGATGATGTGGAGCACATTGATAACGGCCACATGGCATGGTAGCGGAACGGCCGTCCGGTCCGCAAGGGCGAACACCCGCTTGTAGGACAATTCAAGTGTATTGTACCTAGGTACGATGTGCACGCGCGGTTTGCGTGGCAGAATCACTCATCATGAGACGAATCGGAGCCATTGGAGCCCTCATTGTCGTTATCGCAGTGGGAGCGTATGCAGAGGCGAGCACCGGCATAGCCACATCGTCGCAGCTGCTCATCCCGGTAGGCGGCAAGGCGACGGGCGACTACAGCGGGCGCAACGCCGTGATTGTGAAATAGTTCGAATAGGAGGAGCGATTCGGAATCCGGCAACCCAAGAGTCGTTGGGGCGGTCCTGCCACCCGTTGACCTTCGGCTTCACCGGTTGCGGTTCCCTCATGCGTCAAAACCCCTTCCAGCAGAATGCCGAAAACCGACGCGTCACCACGGATGCGCCGTAATCGCCAAGACGGTGATCGCTTCCGTGTCAGGACCGTAGCACCAGAACACGCGGTACGCCGTCGGTGTGCTGCGCGAAGCTTCCCAGTTCGTGGACCGAGCCCTCTGCCGCCTGCTGAATGCCGGCCCGGAGCTGTTCCAGGGCAGCCTTGTTCTCATATAGCCAGGCTTCCCGCTGCGGCACCTCCCGATACGGTTCCAGGATGATCCGGTTCTCATCGTCTACCGTTACCCTGAGGCTGCTGACCCCGTCGAGTAGCTTCCCAAGCGTGATTCGTCCCTTGCTGTCCGGCCTGACGGTTTTGACCCTGTGTTGCGACACGGCACACTCCTGCGGTGAGAATACGCTCATGTGGGAAACGGTACAAGTGGGAAAGGAGCAGTGTATCGTCGCCCCACCACGTGGTGCATTGCCCGCTTACCCCACCTGCACCCGCGATGATATAATCGAACGGTCATGGCGCTACCACGGGAACGGACCAGCGGATACACCTACGCCGACTATCTCAAGTGGCCCGGCGATGAGCGGTGGGAGTTGATCGATGGGGTCGCCTGGAGTATGAGCCCGGCGCCGTCTCCCGACCACCAGATGATTCTTGGTCGCCTATTCCGGAGCATCGCAGAGATCACCGACCGCACCGGATGTGCTACCTTTGTCGCCCCGTTCGACGTCAGGCTCCCCGACCGTGCGGAGCAGGACGCCGAGCAGACGTCGACGGTGGTGCAGCCGGATATCTCGGTGTTTTGTGATCATTCGCTGCTTGATGAGCGGGGCGCCCATGGGGCGCCGGATCTGGTGGTGGAGATCCTCTCTCCGTCCACCGGGTACAAGGACCAGACCGACAAGCTCGCGCTGTATGAGCATCACGGCGTGCGGGAGTACTGGGTGGTCAACGGTGATGCCGGGTGGGTGATGGTCTACCGGGTTGGGCCGGACGGCCGCTACGGTAAGCCCGACTACTATCGCCGCGATGAGTCGGTTCGCAGCGAGGTGCTCGGCGGCGTCCAGATTGCGCTCACTTCGTTTCTCATTTCGAAAGGGTGAGGAGCGCGTCAAGACGGTGTTGGAGTAGAGACGGCGGTAGGCCACACCCACCGACCTCCGCACAATGCCGCGGCTATGCCTGCACGTTCGTTTATGCAAATCCAACATGTTATGTTGAATCTGCATAGCTTTGCTGCTACGATACCCACATGCCGCGTCCGTATGTTCGGCGAGATATTGAACCTCGTATTATCACCGCCGCCGGGCAGTTTCCCGTTGTGGTGGTAACCGGGCCCCGTCAAACCGGAAAGTCGACCCTGCTCACCACGCTCTTCCCGGACTACGCCTACGTCACGCTTGACGATCCGGTTGTCCGAAGGACGGCGGTGGAGGATCCGGGGCTGTTCGTGGATCGGTGTCCGGATCACTGCATTGTCGATGAAGTACAGTACGCCCCCGACATCCTTCCCTACATCAAGATCCGAGTGGATCGCGACCGGTCCAAGACCGGCGTCTTCTTCTTGACCGGGTCGGAGATCTTCCCCCTGATGCAGGGCTTGAGCGAGAGCCTTGCCGGACGGGCGGCGATCTTTGAGCTTTTGGGGCTCAGTGGAAGCGAGTACGAGGTCGCTCCCGCCGACGTCGCGGGACTCTTCCAGCGCTGTTTCACCGGTGAGTACCCTGAGCCGCTCGTACACAACGCCGACCGGAGCCTCTACTACGGCGGTTACATCAACACCTATGTGGAGCGCGACGTGCGCCGCGTGGAAAGCGTACGCGATCTGGTTGTCTTTCAGCAGTTCCTGGAACTCGTGGCCGCACGCGTCGGGGGGCTGCTCAATCTGTCCGAGTTGTCCAAGGAGGCCGGGGTGAGTCAGCCGACGGCCAGACGCTGGCTCTCGATTCTGGAGACCTCACGGATCGTGTACCTGCTGCGTCCCTTTCATCGGAACATCACCAAGCGTACCACCAAGGCGCCAAAAGTCTACTTCACCGACACGGGACTGCTCTCGTATCTGCTGAAGTACCCCGACTGGCGGAGCCTCTCCGGAGGGCTTCAGGCCGGTGGCATCTTTGAGAACTACGTCGTCATGGAGTTCCTCAAAGAGAAGCTCAATCACGGGTACCTGTACGAGCTGTTTTTCTACCGGGACAGCAACCGAAATGAGATCGACCTGGTCATCGATCGGGGCCGCTCAACGCAGCTGTGTGAAATCAAGCTCGCAAAGACGCTCCGTCCACGGCACTACGCCACCATGGCCCGGCTGGCAGACGAGTTCGCCGACCCGCGCCGGTACCTCATCAGCGCGTACCCTGAATGGATACCGCTCGACCGGACCGTGGAAAACGTTCCGTTCTCCGCGGTAGCCGAGCTTGCGCGAGGGGAGTGACTTCTCAGCGCCGCACCGCTGCCGTCCGGCCTGAAGATCATGGCCCGGCGATGAGCGCGAGCACGCGAACGGGAATCCAGCGATCTGTCACGTGTGATTTCTAGTTCAAGTGTTGACTAAACTAAGAACTTAGTCAAATATCAGGGCATGCAAGTGAATGTCCATGAGGCCAAAACCCATCTCTCGCGGTTACTCGAGCGGGTGGTCACCGGCGAAGAGGTGATTATCGCCAAGCATGGGAAGCCGATCGCGAGGCTGTGCGCGATCGGTGAGCCTGTCGCTCGACGGACCCCAGGGCGGAGTGCGGGGAAGGGTCGGGTTTTGGACAACTTCAATGATCCGCTCCCTGATGAGATGCTGCAGGGGTTCTTCGGGTGATCTATCTGCTGGATACATGCGTGTTCCTCTGGTGGTGCCTGGAACCCCAACGAGTTCCGGCGGCCACCCGGACGCTGCTCGAGGACGGTACGAATGAGGTGCTATTGAGCGCTGCGTCGTGTTGGGAGATCGTGATCAAGCACGGGCTTGGACGATTGGAGCTGCCGACAACCCCGGCGGCTTTCGTGTTGGACGAGGTGCAGGCGAATCACTTCAAAACCGTCCCCATATCACCGTCGCATACGTTTGCGGTCGAGAGACTACCGGATATCCACAGAGACCCGTTCGATCGGATTCTGGTCGCTCAGGCCGTGTGCGAGCATGCGACTCTGGTGACCGACGACGCGACGATCGCCCAGTACCGCGTCACGACGGTGTGGGAGTAGAGACGGCGGGCGGGCGGTGCTCGGCGTAGGCCTCAAAGACCTTCGCGTACTGGGCAACGCTCCCCAAGTCATGGACTGAGCCCTCCGCCGCCAAGCCGGCTTACCCCACCTGCACCCGCGATGATATAATCGAACTGTCATGGCGCTACCACAGGAACGGACCAGCGGATACACCTATGCCGACTACCTCAAGTGGCCCGGCGATGAGCGGTGGGAGTTGATCGACGGCGTGGCGTGGAACATGAGTCCAGCGCCTTCGCCGGACCATCAGAGAATCCTCTTGAGTCTCGCTCGGAAGATTGCAGAGATCGCCGACCGCACCGGATGCGCTACCTTTGTCGCCCCGTTCGACGTCAGGCTCCCCGACCGTGCGGAGCAGGACGCCGAGCAGACGTCGACGGTGGTGCAGCCGGATATCTCGGTGTTTTGTGATCATTCGCTGCTTGATGAGCGGGGCGCCCATGGGGCGCCGGATCTGGTGGTGGAGATACTTTCGCCGTCCACCGGCTACAAGGACCAGACCGACAAGCTCGCGCTGTATGAGCGCCACGGCGTGCGGGAGTACTGGGTGGTCAACGGTGATGCCGGATGGGTGATGGTCTACCGGCAGCAATCAGACGGCCGATACGGGAAGCCCGACTACTACCTCCGCGACGAGTGGGTTCGCAGCGAGGTGCTCGGCGGCGAGGAGATCGCGCTCGCTTCGTTTCTCATTTCGAATGGGTGAGGAGCGCGTCAAGACGGTGTTGGAGTAGAGACGGCGGTAAACCACACCGACCGACCTCTGCACAATGCCGCGGCTGGTCCTGCACCTCCGGCTATGCAAATCCAACATTCCAAATTCAATCTGCATAGCATTCGCGCTACAGCAACGCACGTTGCTACGGATGCGGAGTAATCGCCAGGATCGTGATCTCTCCTGGTTTGGGCCCGTAGCACCAGAACACGCGGTACGCCGCCGGCGCGCGGTGCTCGGCGTAGGCTTCAAAGACCTTGACGCCCAGGGTTTTCGAGAGGCCGGTGTACTCATGCGTCTGAAGTGATCGGTGGCGTGGGTTGGTCTCGAGCAGACCGAGCGTTTTGCGCACCGCATTGAGTCGCTTTGCCAATCCGGCATCACGTTGGAGGCTGTGCAGATCGTCACGGGCCTGATCCGTGAAGAGGAGGCGAAAGGTCATTGCTCGAGATCACTGTCGTCCGCGTACTGGGCAAAGCTCCCCACGTCATGGACTGAGCCCTCCGCGGCCTGCTGAATGCCGGCCCGCAGCTGTTCCAGCGCAGCCCTGTTTTGATACAGCCACGCCTCCCGCTGCGGCACCTCCTGGTACGGTTCCAGGATGATCCGGCCGTCATCGTCTACCGTTACGCTGAGGCTACTGACGCCCTTGAGCAGCCTTCCGAGCGTGATGCGGCCTTTGCTGTCCGGCCTGACCGTCGTGACTCTCTGTTGGGGCACGGTGAACTCCTGTTCTGAGGATACTGATGGGTGGGAGAGGATACAAGTGGGAAAACGCCATTAGTAACATCTCCCACGTCGACCGCCGCCACGCCGGCTTACCCCATCAGCACCAGCGGATACACCTACGCCGACTATCTCGAGTGGCCCGGCGAGGAGCGGTGGGAGTTGATCGACGGGGTGGCGTGGAACATGAGTCCTGCGCCTTCGCCGGACCATCAGCGAGTTCTCTTGAGCCTCGCGCGGAAGATCGCAGAGATCACCGACCGCACCGGATGCGCTACGTTTGTTGCGCCGTTTGACGTACGCTTACCCGAGGCTGCGGAGCAGAACGCCGACAAGACCTCGACGGTGGTGCAGCCGGATATCTCGGTGTTCTGTGATCATTCGCTGCTTGATGAGCGGGGCGCCCATGGTGCGCCTGATCTGGTGGTGGAGATCCTCTCTCCGTCCACCGGCTACAAGGACCAGACCGACAAACTCGCGCTGTATGAGCATCACGGCGTGCGGGAGTACTGGGTGGTCAACGGTGATGCCGGGTGGATCATGGTCTACCGGCAGCAATCAGAGGGCCGATACGGGAAGCCCGACTACTACCTCCGCGATGAATCGGTCCGCAGTGAGGTGCTCGCCGGAGAGGAGATCGCCGTCGCGTCGTTTGTCACTTCCTGAACAGTTCGTCCAGCGGAGTGCTGAAGAACTCTTCGAGCGGCATCCCGGTGCTACCCACGATGAAGGGCTTGGCGTCCGGATAGCGCTCGAGGAATCGGCGCAGGCCGGTTGCGTTCTTCATTCGTGAGGACTTGACCTCGATCGCCCAGGTGCGGCCCGGGGAGTGGAGGACGTAGTCGACCTCCCAGTTCTTCTCGCGCCAGTAGTAGAGGTCGAACCCCGTCCGGTCGAGTTGGTTGAGCAGCGCCGCGCCCACTGCGTTTTCAACCAGTCGTCCCCAACGCTCGGGGTCGCCTCGCGTGGCCTCATACCCACTTCCGGAAACCGCGTTCACCAGTGCGTTGTTCCACACGAGCAGTTTGGGGCTGCTGCCGCGCTTTGGTCGTTGTCCTATCTTGTAGAGCTTGAGCCCTGAGAGTAGGAACGCCGAGTGAAGCACCTGCACATAGTGGGCGAGTGTCGTCGTGTTTCCGGCGTCCGTGAGTTGTCCCAGCATCTTGTTGTAGGAGAGAATCTGTGCGGGATAGGCGGTGGACAGCATGAACAGGTGTCGCAGGAGTGCGGGCTTGGCGATCGGTTCCACCTGGAGGACGTCTCTGGCAAGCACGGTCTCAATCAGCGAGTCACGGACGTAAGAGCGCCATCGTGCTTCGTCGTCGGTAAAGCTCACCGCGCCGGGATATCCTCCGAAGTAGAGCCATCGCTCGAGCGGCATGTCAAAGGCGCGCGTCATGTCGGGGTACTGCCAGTGAGGCAACCGATGCAGGAAGAATCTCCCGGACAGTGATTCAGAGAGTCCCTTGTGCATGAGCAGTGCCGACGAGCCCAACAACAGCACGCGTACGTCGCGGTTCTCCCTGCGGTCCTCATCCCAGAGCGACTTGACCGTCTCACTCCATCCGGGGACCTTCTGCACTTCGTCGATGATGAGTAGCGGCGTGCTTCCGGCTCTCCGCGCCAGGTTCCACTGGTGCGTGACCCATTCGGCTCCCGGTGGAACCGGCGAATCCGCAGACGCGTATCGCACCTCGCCGTCCCACGTGTGCTGAAGCTGAAGTGCCGCGGTCGACTTCCCAACTTGACGCGGACCGGTAAGGATCTGGATGAGGTTCTTCGGCCGTGTGAGCGCGTGGTGGAGCTCGGACACGGCCTGTAGCTCGTAGCTTGCTGCGTCCACGAGGTCTACCGTACACCGAGACTCGCGCGTAGTCAACATTTACTCAGCCAGTGCGTACTATTACTCAATGGTTGAGTAAAACGGCACAACTGCTGGTCAGGCTGAGGGACGCCTCGCGTACCGGCTCTAGTTGATCAGCGTTGCCGGCACGTTCCAGAGATCGTTGGTGATCTGCAGCGGACGTTCGG
>CAYTGY010000011.1:15474-28628 GCA_964437265.1 uncultured Spirochaetaceae bacterium
TCGGTCCACCCCGACAGGTACGCCTGCAAACCGCTGTCGGTGAAGTACAGTTTTGGAGTCTTGACCAACCGTTTGGAAAAGGAGCGGAAGTAGGGTGAGAGCACGTACACCTGGAACCCCTTCATGAGGATGTACGTCCACTCCTTGACCGTATTGACCGAGACACCGACCTCGTTGGCAATACTCGCGTAGTTGAGCAGTTGTCCGACTCTGCCGGCAAGCAGGCGGTAGAAGAGTTCGAACTGCCGGAGATTGCGGACCCCGTCCAGTGCGGCCACGTCACGTTCCAGATAGGTCTGGACGTACGAGCCGTAGTAGCGGTTGAGGTCATCCTGTCCCACGTTGCCGAGCACGGCATCAGGCATGCTGCCGGTGATGATGCGACGGAAGACGTCGGTGGGATCCGTACTTGTCTGTGGTGCGGAGGCCGGGAACACTGCCGGTAGTCCGTCGAACGCTTGCTCAAAGAACGGTGTGTCAATCCATTCGGTCGGCTGTGCAAGCTCGTACGGACTGAAGCCAAGCAAGTCGAAGATCGCGACCCGTCCGGCCAACGACTCTCGGACGTTGCGCATGAGTGAGAAGTGCTGTGAACCGGTCAGCCAATACATGCCGGCGGCTTCCTCGTTCCTCCCAACCGTTCTGAGCTTGTCTACCTGGATCTTGATCAGCGACAAGAGGTCCGGGGCGTACTGGAACTCGTCAATGAACAATGGCGGCCGAAACTGCCGGATGAACAACTCCGGGTCCCCTTGCGCGAGCGCTCGAACCTGGGGATCATCGAGCGTGACAAACTGCCGATCCGTGGCGCTGAGGTGCCGCAGCAGTGTCGTCTTGCCCGACTGGCGGGGGCCGGTCACCATTACCACCGAAAAGTACTCTGAGGCGCGCAGAATAGCCTGTTCGAGTTGACGATGAATGTACATACCCTGACAAATATGCAGTGGCACTGCATATTTGTCAAGGTATTGTCCGTCACTGAGGCTCCGGCTAACTCCCCGTCGAAACATAGCTCCGTTCAACCGCGCGGAAGACGGCCAGCGCTGCTGCCAAAAACACCAAACCCCCGGTGGGGCCGACCCAGCCAATCCAGAGCGGTGCCTCGGCGGCCTTGCCCAAGAAGGTGACCGCGGGGTAGTAGACAACTCCGGCCAGCGGTATGAGAAAGGTGAAGAGTGCGCGCATCGGGGCTGGGTAGATCGACATGGGGAACTGTGCCATCTCAGGTCCGCCGTTGGTGAGGATATTGAACGCCTCTATGTTCTGTAGCGTCTTCATCCCGACCGACCCCTGGAGGATGTAGATGCCGCAGAAGAGCGCTGCCCCGCCCGCGATCCCCCAAAGCAGGAGCACCGCGTCGGCGAAGCTCACCGGCCGGCCAAGGAGTACGAGCCCTGCGCCAAAGATCAGCGCCGCCTGCAGCACGCGGCCAAAGCGATGGAGCGCGAACTCGGCCCCAATGAGCTGAACGACGGTGTTGACTGGGCGGAGCAGGATGCGGTCGTACTCGCCCCGGCGGGTGAGCGATGCGATGTGCTC
This sequence comes from uncultured Spirochaetaceae bacterium, assembly GCA_964437265.1. GTDB lineage: Bacteria > Spirochaetota > Spirochaetia > DSM-27196 > SLST01 > CAYTGY01. Next base: position 17,014 of record CAYTGY010000011.1, read on the forward strand.
GAATCCGCGCACCAGGAACTTGGAGCCCGCGTAGGAGAGGTGCGCCAGCCCGTAGCAGATCAGCACCTCTTCCATCCGCCAGCCGGATAGCGTGCCGAAGTGGGCGAACAGAATCCAGATCGCGGCAAACTCGCTCCAGAACACCAGGAAGTAGCCGATCACGTCAAAGGTGACCGACGCCTTGTAGCGCAGTTGCGAGCGGATGGAGGCGCGGATGAGTGCGAGGTAGACGGTGGCGGCGTGACGTGCTCGGTTGCTCGGCTGCGAGCGGGTTTCCTGCATCATCAGCCTCCCGCAATCTCCAGCCGAGCTGTCCCCGTGCGCGCGAGCAGGACGCCTGCGGCAAGGATCAGCGCGATCCACAGCACCTGATGCCCGAGTGCCATGAGCGCATCGGTCCCGGAGAGCAACCCGTTGTAGATCAGCGCAGGGGTGTCATACATGCCGCGGAACGGGAGCGCTCGGGCTATCCGGCCAAAGACCGGTGGGAAGAACGCGAGCGGGACCAACAGCCCTGAGAAGAGCCCGATGACGGCGTAGGAGACGGTCGCCGAACCGCGGATAGAGATGGTCCAGAATCCGGTCATGTAGATCATGGTGTGCATCACCGCGCTGAGCAGGAACGCCAGGAGCAGGCTCGCCGCCAGTAGCGGAATGGCGCCGGCTGCCGGCGGTTGCATCCCGTAGCGCGAGATCCCGAACAGCGGAAAGAGCACCACCAGCGCCGCTACCTGGATTGCAGAGCGCGTGCACAGTGCGGTGACCTTCTGCCCCATCACCCGGGCGAAGTAGAAGCTGAACACGGAGACGGGACGGGTGAGCCGGTAGGCGACCTCACCGGTGCGGACTTCCTCGGCGTCGGCGCTGAACACGCCGGTGATCGGCATGACGCTGAACAGGACCTGACCCAGCCACAGGTAGCTGTACAGATCCGGCAGTGCCATCGGCTGAGGTGCATCGGTGGCGCGGTAGAACGCGGTGAGCAGGAAGAGCCGGAAGAATCCAAAGGCCAGATTGGTGACCGCTCCGGCGACTGCCGCCACCCGGTACTGAAGGTGCTGCTGAAACACCACGGAGAAGAGCGCAAGATAGGTTCTCACTGCCGCTCCTCCTGGTAGATCCGTGCGATGATCTCCTCAATCGGCTCCCACTCAGAGAAGAGATCGACCAGCCGTCGTGATGAGGTCACCGCGGCGATAATCTGATTCACATTGGTGATCCGGGGATCGTAGCGGTAGGAGAGTCGCCCGCCGTCCTCGCTCATCTGTGCCCCGACGACCTCCGGCAGCGAGGCACGCCCTTCGGTGTCGACCAGCAGTACGCGCTGGGCACCGCTGCTGCGTCGCAGCCCGTCCACGTCACCTTCGTAGATGAGTCGGCCCTCTTTGAGCACCAGAATTCGGGTAGAGAGCTCTTCGATGTCATCCATGTCATGCGTGGTGAGCACCACCGTGACCCCGCGGCGACGGTTGTACTCCTTTACAAAGCGGCGGACGGCAAGCTTTGCATGCGCATCCAGCCCAATGGTGGGCTCATCCAGGAAGAGGATCATGGGACTGTGAAGCAGCGAAGCCACCAGCTCACACCGCATCCGCTGGCCCAGGCTCAGCGTCCGCACCGGCAGGCTCAAGAGCGGGGCCAGGTCCAACAGCTCGGTGAGCTCGTCCAGGTTCTCACGGAACACCCGGTCCGGGACGCGGTACATCGTTTTGAGCAGCTGGAACGACTCCATCGTCGGGAGGTCCCACCACAGCTGCGTGCGCTGCCCGAATACCACGCCAATCCGCCGCACGTGCGCAACTCGGTCCTCCCACGGAATCATCCCGGCTACCAAACACTCTCCACGGTCCGGCCGCATGATGCCGCTCATGATCTTGATGGTCGTTGACTTCCCGGCTCCGTTTGGGCCGATGTAGCCCAGGATCTCACCCTCATCGACGGTGAACGAGAGATCATCCAGCGCGTTGATCTCTCGGTACGTGCGCCGAAAGACTCCCGTGAGCGCGCCGCGTAGGCCGGGCCGCCTGAGGGCGCTCCGGTAGGTCTTGCCCAGCCGAGTGACAGAGATGCAGGACATGGGGTCTCCTGGTGAGCCTGCGCGTGACCGTGCCGGCCGACGTACCGGTACCTGCAGCGCGGCGGGGCGACAATCTATCAGGGATGGCAGGTTGGCGTCAACGACATCGCGCCCCGGTCTCCGCGGCGAGTCCCGGACTCTGCAGCGAGCTCTTTGACACCAGCCGTTTCCACATAGACCTGTACGGGAACTACATCCCCGGCGTATGTTCGGGGCCGACGGTCGATGTGCGCGAGCAGATGACGCGCGAGGCATGGCCGGCAACCGGATGAATCATGCCGTTAGGCGCGGGGTTCCGTAGGCGGGCGGGCGTCCGGCTGATAGGATGTACCGTATAGGATGGATTGATGAGCGAAGAGTCTGTCGGCCGCATCGGCGTGCCGGATACCCAGAATAGGTGGCTGGTGGTGTTTGCCGCCGTGGTGCTCAATCTCACGTTGGGTGCGCTCTACTCGTGGCCGGTCTTTTCCAGTTTCCTGCTCAAGGCGCTTGCAAGCGACGCGCAGTGGAACAACTTCCAGACGCAACTGGTGTTCTCCATGGCTACCGTCTTTCTGGCGGTTGGGGTGATCACCGCCGGCCGCCTGAGTGAGCGCTATCCGCCCCGCACGCTCATTCGCGTGAGCGCGCTCTTCACCGGTGGTGGCTACATCCTGGGCGGTGCGCTCCCGCTTGTTCCGGTGGTTGTGACCGCCACCATTGGGGTGATGGTTGGCTTTGGGATTGGTATGGCGTATGCACTTCCCATCAGCCTCGCGGCCAAGTGGTTTCCGGACCGCAAGGGACTGGTCACGGGGCTTGCGATGGCCGGGTTCGGCGTGGGGTCGGTGCTGTGGTCGCAGTCCTTCGATCTTCTGCTTGCCGAGCGTATCGGTATACGGGGAACCTTCATCCTCTACGGCGTCTTGTTCGGCGCGCTCATTCTGCTTACTACGCGCTATCTCTACAATCCGCCGGACGGCTACGGTGAGGCGATCATGCGGCGCGCTCTGAGCGGGGGAGGCGGATCGGCCGCCGAAGACCGCACCCGGCTTCGGAGCATGCTGATTGTGGCGGAGAGCCGGAAGAAGATGCGCGAGTTTGGCCGCGGTGAGGTGGTCCGGCACCGTCAGCTCTACTTCCTGGTGTACACCTTCATGGTCGGCTCTGCGGTTGGGCTCATGGTTATTGGGATGTCCAAGACCTATCCAATCGAACGGCTGATCGCCGCCGGCTATTCGCGCCAGACGGCGACGAGCATCACGCGACTTGCCGCGCTCATTCTGTTTCCCATTTTCAACGGGAACGGCCGGATCATCTTTGGGTGGTTGTCCGACTATCTGGGGTGGAAACCGGTGGTGGTGGCAAGCTACGCGTTGCAGGCCGCGATGCTCGCCTCGTTCCCCTGGCTGATGAGCACGCCCGCCACCACGCTGGTCGCGCTGCCGCTTTTGGCGATGTGCTACGGCGGTAACTTCACCATCTTCCCTATCGCAACCGGGCAGATCTGGGGACACCAGCATCTGGCGGCGAACTACGGTCTGGTGTTCGTGGCCTTTGGCGTTGGGGCACTGGTGGGACCGCCGCTGAGTGGAGCGGCCAAGGATGCCGGCATCCTCACTACGGCCTTCATCATCGCCGCGGCGCTCCTCGCGCTCGGCGCACTGCTCACCGCGATTCTGCGTCCGCCGGATCGGTCATCGGGTACCCACCCTGGTTGCAATTGACACCGGCGACGGTCCGCGGGTGGTGATATTGTCACGGATCGCAGCAATATCATAGGATTCGCAGCAATGTCATAGCTCACCGTCGGTTGGTCCTATAGGGTTCCCTGCAGACTACACCACCCGGCGCTGCCGGGACCGTTTGGAGGATCATCATGGGTGCAATGGAAGAGATCTCTGAAGCGTTGCAGAACGGCAAGGCAAACGACGTGAAGGCGCTGATTCAGGCGCAGATTGATGCGGGGGCCTCCGCACGTGAGATTCTGGAGCGGGGACTGATGGCCGGGATGGACGTGATTGGGCGCCGCTTCAAGAACAATGAGATCTATGTTCCGGAAGTGCTGATTGCCGCCCGGGCCATGACCGCGGGGACCACGCTCTTAAAACCGCTGCTGGTTGGTGAAGAGGTCAAGCCGATCGGTACCGTGGTGATCGGTACGGTCAAGGGAGACCTGCATGACATCGGCAAGAACCTGGTAAAGATGATGATGGAGGGCAAGGGCTTCACGGTGGTCGATCTAGGGACCGACGTTTCCCCAGACGCCTTTGTCTTGGCTGCACAAGAGCACCAGGCGCAGCTGGTCGCGTGCTCCGCGCTGCTCACCACTACCATGACGGAGATGAAGAGCGTGGTTGAGGCTGTGGCCGCCGCCGGGAGCTCGATGAAGGTGATGGTTGGTGGGGCTCCAGTCACCCAGCAGTACTGCGACTCTATAGGCGCCCATGCGTACGCCGCAGACGCCGCCGGCGCGGCGGAGAAGGCGGTGGAGCTGGTGAGCGCATAGCTCATTCACGCGCCTGAGACCCGGTAGGTAGTGGGTGTGACGCCGGTTTCACGGCGGAAGAGCTTAGTGAAGTAACTGTGATCGGCAAACCCCAGTGACGCTGCTATTGAGGTGACCGGCGCGTTGGTGGTCCGAAGGACCTCCTTGGCGCGGTCAATACGCATCCGCCGGACGTAGGAGACAAATCGCTCACCGGTTTCCGCGGCGAACACCCGGCTGAAGTAGTTTTCACTCAAGCCAACGTGCCGTGCAACCTCCGTGACCGTGACCGTTCGGTCCATGTGCGTGCGGACGTACCGGGTGGCCCGCCTGAGGACGGTTCCGTGCGGGAGATTGGGCATGTAGAGGACCAGATCCGCGAAGCGACGCGCTATGCGTGCCATCCAGAACGCCACACCGTTGATGTCCGTCTGACGATCCAGCGCCTCGAGGAAGTGGAAGTTTAGGCCGAACACCTCCTCCGGGTCCGCCCCCTCGTTGATAACCGCCCGCGAGAGCAGGGCGACCAACTCATGCGTACGCGAGCGAATCGATTCGATGTCCGAGCCGGTGGCGAAGAAAACATGCCCAAGGAGCTCGTTCAAGGTCTTCTGCGCCTTTGCAATATCACCGAACCGGATCTGATCCAGCAGTCGCCGCTCCATCTCAACAGGATACACCGCGGCGCGCGCCCCGTTCGGCTCATACCCGCTGCGAGACTTCCGCTCCTGGATGTACTCGTTGATGCGTGACTGGCGTTCCAGCTCGGAGCTGCTTTCATCAAGCGTGCGTGCGCTTGCGTCCGAGACCCGTCGCGCGATGCAGTACAGTAACTCTGATAGCGCGGTGACCCGGCGAGGGTCTACGCGGGGAACGTCGCCAAGGAGTTGCTCGAGTGTCTGCTGCCGCGCCGGCGGCAGCCCGCGCGGAACCAATCGACTTTCGATGAAGTCGTCCTCCTCAATGGTGAGCACCGGGCCGCCCACGAACGCTCCCACCGGTTTCCCGTCAACCATGATCGGTGACGTCCAGTGAGTGAAGTCGTTCTCGCAGAGGAAGATGTAACGCCCGCCAAACCGGGTTGCCTCCTCCACCCAGCGCCAGTGCGACTGCGAGCTGGTAGCAGGATGATCCTCCACGCCGGAGATCAGCCGGCAGAACCGACACGGATACGATGGGAGGGGCGGGAACCGCACGGCAGCGCGTCGGTCCAGCACCGTGCACCCCACTCCGGTGCTTGCCGTGAACACCTCTGCCAGCGTGGCTGCGTCTTCTGCTCGGAACTCACGACTTGTCATGACAGTAATTTACCATCGTTGTCATATTTGTCATAGCCGTGCGCGCGGCGGTGCGCGAGAATGAGTACGTATAGGAGGCGCATATGTCGTTTCGTGGACTTGCCATACCCACCCCGGACAAGCTGGTGATGGGCTCGGCTCGCAATCCCGTTACCACAAGTCAGGGCATCCGGATCGGCTCCGGGAAGGTCGTTCCAGAGCTCAACTTCACGCTCCCGCAGATGGCGGTGAACGCGGGTACCAGGAAGGAGGTCCTGGAACAATACCGCCAGATTGTTACCGGCGCGCTCGCGCGGTGTAAGGAGCTCCACCAGCCTGAGGTCATCTTGGAGTTCGAGACGCTGCTCGAGATGACGCTCGATCCATCGCTTGGCGTGGAGATCGTGTCCGCCATGCGTGAGATCTGCGACGATTTCGAGGCTCGTGACGGGACGGTTGCCACCATCAGGCTCACGCCCAACGATACGCGGGACTTCGACCGTCCGGTCCGGATGCGCACCAGCGCGCGACTGGAGACAATGCTGCAGCTGTTCGAGGAGGGCGCCCGAGCGGGTGGAGATCTCCTCTCGGTTGAAAGCACCGGAGGAAAGGAGCTTCACGACGACGCGCTCATGTACTGCAACACCCGTGGCATGGTGTTCTCACTGGCCGTGCTCGGGGTGCGTGACATGGCATTCCTCTGGGAGAAGATCGTGCAGATCGCCACGCGCACCGGCCGAGTTGCCGGCGGTGACACCGCGTGCGGATTCGCCAACACCGCGATGGTCCTTGCCGAGAAGCACTACATCCCGCGGGTTGTGGCTGCGGTCGACCGTGTGCTCTCGGTGGTCAGAACGCTCGTGGCGGTGGAAGCCGGTGCGACCGGCCCGGACAAAGACTGTGGCTACGAGGGGCCGTACATCAAGGCGATCAGCGGCACGCCGATCTCTATGGAGGGAAAGACCGCCGCGTGCGCGCACCTCAGCCCGGTCGGGAACGTAGCGGCGGCCTGCTGCGACCTGTGGAGCAACGAGTCTGTCACCAACATCAAACTGCTCGCTGACATGGCTCCAACGGTCTACCTGGAGCAGTTGGTGTATGACACCCGGCTCTTCAACAGCGCCATCCGGGCCGGCAGCGCGGATGTACTTGCGCGGCTACTGGTGGAGTCTGACGTGACCCTTGACCCCCAGGCGCTGATCTTGGCTCCTGAGAACGTGATTCCCATCGCGGGCGCGATTGTGCACGCCGACTCACCGCTCGCAGGCGCGGTGTCCGGAGCCGCGAAGGCGCTGGAGCTGATCCGTGAGGCTGCGCAGCAGGGGCGTCTGCACCTGGACTCGCGCGAAGCGGAATGGATCACGCGGATGGAGGACGATCTGGGCACCATCCCGTCCGACGAGTCGACATTTGTGGAGCAGATGCTCGGTGAGATCGACACTTCGGTGGTGACCTTGAGCGAGTACGGGTTGTAGTGTTCCGGGGGATTGTCCCGGGAGGCGTGAAGGGGTAGCCTGATGGGATGCGCGAGCGTCAGCGAGAACAGCGGAAATTCCTCACGCTTCTCCTGTTCGGTCTGCCCATTGTGCTCTTGTTGCCAGTTCTTATCGGCTCGGTTGCGCATCGCGCCGCGTTGATCGCCGTAGAGAAGAATGCACGGGCAACGCATGAAGCTATGCTCGACCACGCCTCGGGTCTATGGGCATCTCAGATGGAGCGTTTGCAACTCGCAGGCACTGCGCTTGCCACAAATTCGACCGTCCGCCGTTTCGGCTTTATCGATCAGCCATACGCTGCGGACAGGATCGTCCGGATCATCGAGGTGATCAGCGAAGTGGAGCTTGCTCTCCTTCCCGGTTTCATGGTCGCCGACTGGTTCCTCGTATATCAGTCGAATGGTGTCGTGGTAAGGCCGCACACCGCTTACCGTCTGGAGCGTTTCTACCCGGGATACCTTCGGTACGGTGGGGTTGACCGAGCGGAGTGGTTGGAGTTGCTCGCGTCTCTCCCGCGGGGTTTTTCCGTGCTACCGTCGCAACCGGTGACCATCCATGGGAAAGGGACACTGGACGTAGTGACCGTGGTATCGTCGCTTCCCGCTCCTCGCGACCGTTCGGCCCAGCTGGTCATGCTGCTGGAGACCCAGGCAATCGAGAGTCTTTTTGGCGCTCTCAGCGGGACTCCGAGTTCGGGAGCCGCAATCTTGAACTCGGCAGGCGAGCAGGTGGTTGTTTCGGGTGTGGGTGTTGGGTTTCTCGGCTCTTCGACCGGTCTTCGGAATCTACCCGACGGAGCGTATGATCGGACCGTAGACTCGGAGCGGTACCTGGTCACTCATGTGACCGGACCGCTCGGGCTCTGGGCGGTCGCGTCAGCTGTACCCTCGCGCGCGGTTACCTCTGACCTTGGGCGCGTCAAGAGAATCACGCTTCTGACCGTAGCGGCCATTGTGGTCATCGGTGCAGCGGTTGCCACATACCTGGGCAAGCAGATGCTGAAGCCGGTCCGTCTTCTGTCGGAGGATCGAACTGCGCTGAGATGGGAGCTCGAGCGCCATCAGCCTCTCGAGCCAGTTCAGATAGGCACGGTTGTGCTGGAGCAGGCCGTCTCCGGTGCTGTCCGCTCCACGTTCGGTCCCCGGCCCGGCGTTGAGGTTGTAGTCGATCTTCACATACCGCGCCCCATACTCACTTATCATGCGCTCAAGCGTACGGTCGGCGTGGGCTATCACCTCGGGGTTCCGGAAGTCGAGCTGGAGCCGCTCGTTGATCACAACGCGTTTGCCGTGACGCGTGAAGACCCAATCGTCCGGTATGGTCCGTGCGAGGTCGCTGTCCGCGGTGACCACTTCGATCTCCACCCATAGCCCCGGCACCATTCCGCGTTCTTCGATCTCGCCGAAGGTCCCGCGCATCCCACCGGGAAAACGTTCCTCGGAGTGCTTCCATTCGCCCAGACAACTCGACCACGGGCCTGATCCAAACCATCCGGCATCAACGCAGTAGTACTCGCACCCGGCGCTCGCAGCCGCCGCTATGTGGGGCCTCTCCTTTTCCGCGGAGCTCTCCGCCCACAGGCAGTGGAAGAAGTCGTTGAAGATGACCGGCAGCCGAACGTTGTCCTGGTGCGGCCTGCGGATCCGGCGACGATACCTCGTAAGCTCAGCGAAGCACGCCTCGAGCTCTCCAGAGAGTACCCCCACAGCCACCGGCACGGTTTCAAAGCTCTCTCCCGGTTTCAGGTTCTTCCACCAATGATGCTCCGCCTCAGTCGGGCCGCTGATCTGCAGGTAGAGCTCGCCTCCCTTCTGCTCGCCGATCTCCCACTGCCAGGAGCCGTTGTGCTCGATCTGCCAGAAGAGAACGTGGCCGCGGCTCGTGTCCTCAAAACACCCGACCGGTGCCACCTCCGCCGAGGTCCAGGTTCCGGTGCTGCTCCATTGCAGACGTTTGGTGGACCAGGGGGCCAACCGGTTGAACGCCGACAGGCCAAGGTCGGCAAGTGTGTACCTCTTCCAGTTCCCCTCTCCGGACCAGCTGCTGTGCGGTATGTGCAGAAACGACGTGGACTCCGCCCCGCGCAAGCCTTCGTCGGTCAGGCCGGTAAGCGAGAACGAGGAGACGTATTCCAACCCCTCGGGCCGCTCCCCGGTGTTGCTCACGATGGTCCGGCAACGCATCACCGGAATACCGTCAAAGAACTGGAAGCAGCTGGTGACCTGCAATCCCAGTCCCTGCTGGGTGATAGCAAGCCTGCGACCCTCTGCGGTTCGATCGTCCTGGTGGCTCCGGTAGCTGAGTGCTCCGCCGGGCATGCTTCCGATGTGTTTCCCCGAGTGGCCGTCGGTCTGGGGGTGTCCGCTGAGCTGTACTTCCACCAATGTACGAGTCGGCTCGACCTCGCCCGCATCCGCGGACTCCGGCGGGTCATCAGCCCTGAGGTAGCGGAACGCTACGCGACCGTCGTCCAGAACCGACCATCCGAACCGTATCCCGTTTTCGTTTAGCTGAAAATCTCGGCGCATTTAGCAAGCTCCCTGCCGCGAGTGTAGCGTTGATCCGGCGAATCGACCATCCCGTCCCAGACGCGTGCTGAGATCGACAGATCGGTGGTGAGACTCAGCGAGTACGAACGCTGAGTTGCACGCGTGCCTACGCGGCTGTAGTATGCGCTCAACACATCGTCAGCGGAGGGATTCTATGGGGAGTCATATTGGTGAGCGTGGTCGAGGGAGTACACTCGTCTCGACCGTCGTCCTGGCTGTTCTGGTCGTTGTGGCGGTCGGCGGATGCTCAATCCTTGGGCTTCCGGGGAAAATCGAACTCTCCGTCTACTCAGAGTTCTTCGACCCGGATGCGGTAACTGAGGAACAGGAGATCCAATCGATTGTGAGCATATCACCGGCAATCGGCGGGCAGTCGCTCTTTGTCAGCGACGCGGCAGGCAGGATCGTCATATCTGATGTGCCTGAGGGCAACTACACGGTCCATCCGGCGTTCATGTCCAGTGCGTTGGACAAGCCCATCGGCGTCAAAGCCGGGCGGACCGCACGGCTCACAATCACGTTGCCGGAGGTTGGCATCAGCTTTTACTCGATCAACACGCAGTCCGCAGTTGCCGCGCTTCAGGACCCGGAGGTTCGGACCGCGCTTGCTATCGCCGCCAACCGTGACGCGTTGCTATCCGCCGCGGATCTGGGCAATACCGCCGCATTCTCGCTGATCCCCCCGGATCTTCGCTCTGACGGGATCACCGGACTGGACGCGCTAACCGAGTCCACCACCGACGCTGAGACGCTGCTCTCCGGCACGACCGCGTTTAGCTTCAGCCTGCTGTACAACGAATCAGACACGCACGGGGCGATGGCCGTTGAGCTGAAGAGTCAGCTGGAGGCTCTCTCCGCCGTGGACACAATTACCCTGGAGGCGGAGCCGTGGCAAACCTACGTCGACCGTCTGACTACGGGAGATCTCGATGTGGCACGGACGGGCCTTCTGATCGAAGCCAACAGCCCGCTCGATTACCTGACCTCGATCGCGGAGATCTGCCAGTATTCGAGCACAACGCTTGATGACCTGCTTGCCGACGCCGATGCGGCCATCGAAGCCTCAGACCTCGCCGGGCTTGCCGGAAAGATCGTGGAGATCCACAACCTCCTGCTCCAGGAGATGATCGTGATTCCCGTCCATTACCGGTAGCGGGCGGTAGAGGTCACCAAAGAGGTCCACAAAACAGAATAGGCCGCGACTCGAAAGAGCCACGGCCTCGCATTGCGCAGTCCACGTCTACGGCCTCTGCCCACGGCGTGGTGATCAACTCCCGGTGCGTCTATCCGAGGCAAGAGGGTTGAATTAGCGATTGCTCTACTCAAGTCTAGGGGTATTCGTTATCAAACGGGGGCCTGATGAAAGAATCCTTCACAACACCATTGGGGCGGCATATCACGACCTCGACCGTCGGAGAGACCGTGCGCGCGTTCGTCCCGCACAAGCTTCCTCGCTCCGGTTTGCTTTCGTTTGGCTGCGACGATCCGGAACTCCTCGAGAGAGCGATTGGTTATCATGGATTCGGTTCTTCCTCGAGGGAGTCAGACAGACGTCCTCTGCGGCCACCGACACTGCCAGGCGCATAATGGCGCTCTCTGCGGCCGGTAGTGTCCACTTGAGTGGTGCAGTTCATTGCTTCGTCAGCAAGTTATGATTGCAGCGGAAAGGAGGGAGCGTAGCGACCCCTTCTTGACCCGCTGGTCTTCCCCGGAAGACAGTTTGCGGCGGAAAGGACTTGAACCTTCACG
>CAYTGY010000012.1:0-28486 GCA_964437265.1 uncultured Spirochaetaceae bacterium
TGCTCTATGCCTTGCTCCATGCCCTCTTCGCGGGCCACGGCGAGCTGGGTCGCCTGGTCGTGGAGATACTTCTGCCGGGCCTCATAGACCTCTCGCGCTTGATCGTCTTCGGTGAAGCGCTCGTAGCGTTCGTGAGTCGCTCGTATGGTCTCGTCTTCGCGTAGCAATACTTTCACCTTCTCATCCTCCTCGTCGGCTCCGTGCTCCAGATAGTAGAGCCATCGCTCGAGGCTGCTTCTCGCCTCAGTATCCACTTTCGGCAATTCAAGGAAGTGTAGCACGCAGTCCTCGGTGAGCACCCACTCAGGCTCCTGCTGCTCACGCAGGAGGTAGCAGGTGTGGGCCCGATCAATCTCCTCGAACAGCCGGTAGTCCAGGATGTTCACCCCCACCACCGGTCGCAGCCTCCGGTACTCCTCTCCCTTGTGGAGTTGATCGCCATACCCCTTGGCCCAGTAGTACAGCGCTCGTTCGGCAAACGCCGGCTGAGCGCGCACCTGCACTTCAATCGTGTACCGTCTGCCGGCCTCGTCCTTCGTCTTCACGTCGATGATCGACTGCTTGTCGATCTCAAACCGCCTGAGGCTAAAGCGGTATCCGGCTGCTCATACTCATATTCTACGCCGCCGGACCGTGTCGGGCAATCGCTATGAGGGTCGGGAGGGACGATACGTGCCGGTTCGCGTTCGCCCTCCCCCGCCGCAAACACGGTGGCACATGCATCACCAATCCACTACACTTCATAGCCTAAGTCACGGAAGAACGTTGAGGAGCTCTCCATGAAAAACCCTGTGGTATTGGTTCTGTTGGTGCTTGTAGCCTGTGCCGGTTTTGCCGAACCGACGGTGAACGGGTACCTGTTCATGTTTGACCAGACACCGGACGCCGCAATCAGTGGCCACAATGAGGTACGCCTGCAAAACGTGAGTACGGAAGAGGCCGCAGAGGCGTGCGTGCTCGGCGGGTTCCGGTCCTTCGACTACCACCGGGAAGAGCGGACGGCGGACTTGAGCTACGCGACCGCGCAGAGCGTCGGCGGCCTCAAGACTGACTACGACGGCAATCCCTACGATCACTACGTGTACCTTGGCGGCGGAGAGCCGGAGTTCTTCCGTGAAGAGGGTGAGTTTCACGTGGTGCGTTTCGTTAACGACGATGGGGCAGGCGGTCCGGTCACGGATCTCACCATTGAGTCCGCAGTCTCGCTCGAGTTCGCAGGCGAGCGAGCCGCTGCCTCAGGCGATGAGGGTAAGCCGATCAACATCCCAGCGTACCGCATCACCCTGGAGATGGACCTTGGCCTGGACGAGCCTGAGGAGCTCTCTGTGTACTACTGTCCCCGGTGCGACACCTACTACATCCTGCCCAACTTCGACGGGGGACTCCTCCAGTGCGAGGGGCATGAGAGCGTGGTGATGTACTGGGGGGTCGGGTCGGTGACCGGTAACGGGAGACTCCTGACCATCGCCGGAGAGCACCCGCGGACGTATCAGGTGCTCACGTACCACATCACGCGATACTGAGCGGCGGGACTGATCCGACGTTCACGATCGTGGAGACCATTCTCAAGAAAGTTTCTTGCTCGTACGAAACTTTGATGCCTCTATGGATACGTCTCGTATCAACACGAATCTTTTGAGGAAGCGATGAGGGAAGGTGAGCGCCCCACCTGCCTGAGCCGGGTGAAGCCGACCTTGAGCTATCGCGAGTCTCTCGCGTTTCGAGACACCGGCTCCGGCGTGGACAAAGCAGACAATGCCGTCTGTTTGTACCTCAACGCGCTGTACAGTACGATTGTCCTCAAGGATCAGAGCATCACCGCGAGTGGTTGTTAGGGGATGGCTGAGGCGGGGTAGGGAAACCGGCCGTTACGGGTCAAATGACGTGTCACGCTGACCTGATACATGACCCTATATCTGACCCTTTGGCGGCGATTCGCCGGACACCCGCCGCCCGATACGACCAACTAGCCAAGGAGTTGGGTGTGCGCGAAGCGACGATGAAGCGTCACATTTGCAAACTCAAAGAAGCCGGCCGCATACGGAGAGTGGGATCGCGAAAGACCGGGTACTGGGAGGTCTTGGTGTGACCCAGTTCACCAGTCAGAAACTGCCCCACCGTTGCCCACTCTCCTACCCAACCAGCTGGGAGAAATCCTCCACGGGAACTGCAAGATGTTTCTCCACTTCACGGGTTCCATCCGCAATCGCGTTGAAGTCAGTCTCGATCTTGACCAGTACATCGGCGTCGTGGTACCGCTCACCGCAATACGTGCACTCCGTACACGGCACGCCGTTCACAACCAGCATTTTGTCGCCGCGTCGGTACACGTAGTCCACCACCGCCCATCGGCAGCAGTATGGCAAACGAGAACGCTAGTGTCTAGTGTGGAGATATTAGAGTTTAGAGCTATTGAACCCTTCTTGTCAGTCGCCCAAACGTAGAACTGCTGGTTCCCTACAACTTCTCGATCTCTTCCCGACTCAAACCGGTATAGCGCTCGATCTTCTCAGCCGGTTCGCCTGAGTCTTTCATAGACGGACTACCCCCAAAGGAGTCCAAGATCTTGTCGCTATCCCCGTCTTGTGCAATTACCGTCCGCTACCGACATCTGCAAATACCGCCAAGATGATCACTGCGTTTCCCGCCTGAACATTATGATCCCGAATCCGAGCAATCCCAAGCCAATGAAGTAGACGGGAATCGTGACCATCGGGGTGGGTCGGCCATCAAAGACGAACTTTGCCAGGGCGAGCAGCGCGTCTGAGATCATGAAGATGAACGCCCCAACGACGGTGGCAACGTGGGTACGTGAGAATACGGCAAGCAGCGTCATCGCCGTGATGACAATCAAATAGACCAACACCGGCGCCAGGAATGAACCCAATCGTGGAATGAGGACAATCGCCATCCCGACGGCGAGCACCAGGACCGGCGCGGCGGCCCAGGCCCGACCGTTGGACGGCTCAAAACGGAAGGAGTAGAAGACCGAGAATCCGACATGCCCCACAAGGAACGCCGCAAGGCCCGGAATGAAAAGACCAACCCGATCAATGTCGAGGATGACGTCACCCGTGCCGCAGAGTACCGCACCAACCAAGAGGGCAGCTCGTTCTCTCCCGGACAGACCGGGAACCGCGACGAACGCAACCGCAAGCGAGAGCGCGGGCACCGCCTTGATGACAAAGCTGAACCTGAAGTCGGGAACCAGTCCCTTCACCAACAAGAATGCAACCGCGGCCACGCCATAGATGAGCGCGTGCGGCAGGTATCGGCGCGCATCCACGGTAACTCGTCTATTCATGCGTCCATCATGATGCATCTGTATGATGACGTCCATCGTCACCGAGCGTGACCACAGCATACGAGCACGCGGTTCTCCAGCGATGCCGCCGGTCATGTGCACCTTCTCCGCGTGCATCTGTTCGTGGATCGGGTGGTGGATGTCCGTCTCTGTCCAGACGTAGAATCCAAGTAGTGCGGGTACGGCTCAAAGCGGGCTCGTTGCCGTGAAGTATCGCTTCTGCGAATCGATTCGCGACGGCCACCAAAGGAGGATGCCGCAGACCAGCAAGCCGGAGGCGCCCGGGCAAGCGCCTCGGGATCCCTACAGCTTCTCGATCTCTTCCCGACTCAAACCGGTGTAACGCTCGATCTTCTGAAGCGGTTCGCCTGCGTCTTTCATTGTCCGGGCGACGGCGACAGCCCGGTGACGATCTCCGCGCTCGATGCCTTGCTCCACGCCCTCTTCGCGGGCCACGGCGAGCTGGGTCGCCTGGTCGTGGAGATACTTCTGCCGGGCCTCATAGACCTCTCGCGCTTGATCGTCTTCGGTGAAGCGCTCGTAGCGTTCGTGAGTCGCTCGTATGGTCTCGTCTTCGCGTAGCAATACTTTCACCTTCTCATCCTCCTCGTCGGCTCCGTGCTCCAGATAGTAGAGCCATCGCTCGAGGCTGCTTCTCGCCTCAGGTCCCACCTTCGGCAGTTCCAGGAAGTGCAGCACGCAGTCCTCGGTGAGTACCCACTCCTGCTACTCTTCTGCCTTGTGCAGTTGATCGCCGTAGCTCTTGGCCCAGTAGTACAGCGCTCGTTCGGCAAACGCCGGCTGGGCGCGCACCTGCACTTCGATCGTGTACCGTCTACCGGCCTCGTCCTTCGCCTTCACGTCGATGATCGACTGCTTGTCGATCTCAAACCGTCTGAGACTAAACGGGTTGGTGATCTCCACCTCGGCAAGCGGCGCGAACCCGCTGTCGGTCTGCACCGCGCTGAGAAACGAGCGCAGCCCCTGCTCGCTCTCTTCGCTTCCCAACACGTAGTGAAACACCACATCGGCGACAAGCGGTATCCGGCTGCTCATGCCTCATATTCTACGCCGCCGGGCGTCTTCGGGCAATCGCTGCGCAGGCTCGGCAGGGACGATACGTGCCGGTTCGCGTTCGCCCTCGCCGGCCGCGGCAACTCGTTGGAGAGGAAGCAGATAGTGTATGCGTTACAACGGGAAGGCGGAGGCGCCCGCTATCGGATCTACCACGGCTCGGGAGACGGACATTGGTACGGCGGACCAATAGCTCATCCCGGTCGGTCTCTGCCGGCCAAGACAGCGGCCAACTGAGGTTTCGGGAAAACCACAGCGATGGAGACCGGATCGGACATCAGAGAACGATCGAACCGCCGGCACTCAGTGTGCTTCTCAGACGCTCGGAATCAATCAATCCGACTCTGTTCTCGTTGTCTAATGCAATGACGGCGGCCACGCCGGCTGCCTCGCCTGTCTGGTTCGTCGAGATCTGGACCCGGATCGCTCCGAACGCGTCCTTGTCTGCGTCAACATGGCGACCGCACACCAACAGATTCTGAACGGATACGGGAACAAGCGATCGGTACGGAATCTGGTAGTATGTAGGAGTATCTGCCGTGGCGGTTCGCCACCTGGTAATCTGGCGGGGCTTCCCACTGATATCGTATTCCTCGGTGCCGTCAAGAAAACGGTATGTCGCACCTGGCCGGTCGTAGTGATGGATGTCTACAGGATACGCGCTGTTCGCAATGCCGTCATCGAACGTGCGACCGTCAAGGACGTCCTGTCCGGTCAGCCTGTAGAGGCAGTGAGCGTGAATGGTCTCCCTGATGCCGATGTGAGATGCCAGGTCGAGAAGTGCGATGCTACGACCGTTCGGAGCGTGCTTCCGAAGTATGTCGAGCATGGCTCGGTTTTGACGCCGCCCTTCTATTTCGGCTGCGGTCAGTTCCTCGGCCACCTCGGCCCGGAAGAACACGTTGGACTCAAGAAGCATCTCGACACTTTCACAGTTCGGGACAGGAACGCTGAAGCCCAGATGCGGCAGGTCGAACTCTTCGCGGTGCTCCAACAAGATCTCGTAGAACTTCCTCGTGGATACCGCACGAACACCACTTACCTTTGCTCCGGTTGTCGCGGGTTGCCTGTCGGGAAGTGACTCATAAGGAATACCAACAGATCGAAGGACCGCTCCGTCTCCGGTTGCATCAATGAAGACCTTTGCTCTGATGGCGCGCCTACCTGAAGCGTCTTGGACAACGACACCCTCTATCTGGCCATCCGAAACTTGTGCGTCGACGAAGACGGTGTGGAGACGGACTGTGGCCCCCGATTCTGCTAGTAGTTCGTCCAACTCAATCTTCAGTTCATCGTTGTTGAGGATGTGCTGGGGAATATTCTTCATCCGATACGCGAGCTGAGGATCAGGATCCTGATGAATCACTGCATCCCGGCGATCCAATCGATCAAGCACGTCGGCAGTGAGTCCACCGATTATCTGCTGCTCGTATCGGTCATCGGTCAGGTAGTGCCAGACACTCACCATTCCGCTGGTTGAGGTTCCGCCAAAGGCGTTCTGCTTCTCTACGATGACCACACTCGCTCCCAGCCGTGCCGCGCGGACCGCTGCAAACACGCCTGCGGTGCCGCCACCTATCACGCAAACGTCAGCGTCCTGGATAATCGGGATCCTTCTCTCAGGTTCTACGATGTACTCCATATGGAAATGCCTCCTTGGCGTCCGATTCAGTACTACTTGATGACACCGCTACTCAATCCCGAGACGAAGTTTCGCTGAAGCAAGAGGAACAGGGCTAACGTGGGGAGAAGAGCGAGGTTCACAGACGCCATGAGCGGCCCCCATTCCCTACCGTAGAATCCCATGAAATGAAACGTTATCAACTGAACAGGTCTCAAGTCGGGCGAGGTGATCATTATTGATGCGGCGATGAAGTCGTTCCAGGCTGTGATGAATAGGAAGATTGCAGAGGCTGCCAGCCCCGGTCTTGCGAGTGGGAGTATCAGTTGGACCAGCGTCCTAAATCTGGATGCTCCGTCCATCATTGCCGACTCATCGACTTCCTGCGGGATCTTTTCAAACGACCCAATGAGAATCCAAATTACCATTGAGACGTTGTATGCTGTGTAGAGAAGAATAAGTGTGTACCAATGATCTGTCAGGCGAAGCTTCGCAAAGAAGACATACGTCGGAATAAGGATGGAGGCAGCGCCTATGGACATAGGAATCCCGGCTATGACGAGAAAGAAAGCAAGCTTCTTCCCAACAAACTCGAATCGCGTGAAGCCGTAGGCCGCCAGAGAACCAAGTAGCACGCCAAGCACTATCGTGGAACCCGAGTAGACGACGCTGTTTCGAATCGCCTTCAGGAACCCTGTCGCCACAATCCTGGTGTAATGTTCAGCGGTCGGTTCGTCCGGAACAATCGAAGGCGGATATGAGAGGATCTCGTGGTGCGCCTTCACCGATGTGGAAATCCCCCACAGGATGGGGCCAATGTTAACGGCAACCAACAGTAACACCGCAATGACTGACAGAGCCACGACTGGGGATCGGGATAGACTACTCCGAATCACCGGTACCTCCTCTCAGAACTCGAACGTAGAAGAGTACGAACACCATGTTCAACGCGAACATGCACGCGGCGAGGGCGTTTGCCTTCCCGAAGTCGTAGTACAGGAACGCCTGGCGATACAGCTCGAGGCTGAGAACGTTCGTAGCTGTGCCCGGACCGCCACCCGTCAGCACCATGGGAACCGTGACAACGTTGAGGTAGCTCAACGTCAGCATGACAAACACAATCGTCAGTGGCACCCTGATCTGGGGCAGCGTAATGCTCACAAGTTGGCGGACGGACGACGCCCCATCAACACTCGCGGCCTCGTACAGTTCTGGTGGCACACCCTTGAGCCCGGCGAGAATCATGATCATCGCATAGCCGACAGTGCGCCATGAGGAGACGAATATCAGCATCCCCATTGCCTGACGCGGTTCGTCAAACACCTGAAGTCCATCGATGCCAAGGAACCCAGCGAGGTAGGAGGCCAAGCTGAAGTGGCCCGCGAAGAGCCATCGCCAGAGAAGCGCAGCCACCACCATCGAAATGACCCATGGCACCAATACGACTACTTGGACTGCAATGCCAAGCGGGCCTCGCATCCGATGTACCCAGAGCGACACTCCGAGTCCAAGGGGCACGGTGAGCGCTATGGAACCGAAGAGATACACTAGTGACTTCAATGCGCCAGACCGGACATCAACGTCCTCTAGAACGTCCACGAAGTTCTGAGGGAAGTTGAATCCTTCGATCCTGAGGAACGACGTTTCAAAGGTTCCATACACCAGCGCGAAAGCCGTTGGCCCGTATAGCAGAACCAGGAGCAGCACGAGGGCCGGCAACACGTAGAGCAGCCCGATGATCGATCTGTTTGAAGTTCCCAAGTGTCAGTTTCTCCGGGGCGTGCGTCAGCAATGAGACCGCCGGGGATCAGATAGATCCCCGGCAGATCGTCCCTGCGAGCTATTGGCGTTCGTTGAAGCTGTCCTCCGCGTCGGCCAGAGCCGAACGTGGATCCGCCCCTTGCATGGTAGCGTGAACCGCCCGAAGGACGTCGATCATGTAGCCCTTCATGTTCGCGTCCAGCGGAAGGGCCCATCCTCCTTGAGCCAACCCGTCGAGTACCACATGCATGTACGCATTCTGCGGTTCGTCGTAGAATGGGTCACTCAGCGTGGAAAGCCGCATGGGGATTTGTCCGCCGACCTCTCCCCAAATCAGATCTGATTCGGGTGAGAACATGTACTCGACAAACGTCCCTGCAGCTTCCTTGACCTCGCTGTCGGCCCATATGGCCACAGGCCAGCCACGGAGTTGAGAGGGGCCTACGCCAACGCCGTCCCACGTGGGCTTGGGTAGGATTCCGAGTTCAATTGGATCGAAGCTCGCCTCGCCCCTGACACGCTCCATTCGAAGGGCGCTTCCCAGAATCATGGCGTAGGTTCCGGCAGACAATCCTTCATAGAGATCCTCAATACTCGTGGAGATCGCGCCAGGCTGTGTGATACCGTACACGTTGATCATCTCCAGCATTGCCTCCATAGACTGCACACCAGCCTGATTCGCCCAGTTGGCGGTCCCGTCGGCGGAGAGCAACGATGTCTGGAGGTCCAGTAGCATCGTGAGCCAGACAGGCGGATCGTGTTTTTCAAGACTGAATCCCTGGCCAAATCCCCACACGTTAATTTCGCCGTCTCCGTCGGCATCCTGAGTCAAACTCTGCCCCGCTGCCACAAAGTCATCCCATGTTTGGACAGCACCTGCGTCGATGCCGGCATCGCGGAACAGATCGGCCCGATAAAAAATGGCATCGCAGGTGGGAAACAACATGAGCTGGTACTTGCTTCCCCCAACGGTGCCGTAGTTCCAGAATGGCTCCGGGAAGTCCTGGACATCCTCATCGCTCCATCCGTCAATGAAGATCTCATTGAGATCGGCCAGTGCACCCTGGTCGATCGCCGTACCCAGATCGTCAACGTAGACAAACATCACGTCCGGCGCGTTACCGGTTTGGTGAGCAGCAAGAAACTTGCCGGTCATCTGGTCCCATATCTGCGGTTCAACCTGAACCGTGATGTCGGGGTGTAACTCGTGGAAGTTGTCGATAATCTGTGCCAACGCACGTTCGCGCGGCGACTGGCCTTCCGGATTAAGAAATGTCCACATTCGCACCGTCGTCCCATCAGTCTCTGCCTCTGGGGCCGCGGCAGCATTGCTGAAGACGGCGCCACACGCTATGAAAACCACCAACACAGCTCTCATCCAAATTTGACTATTGATCTTTTTCATGAACCGTTCCTCCTTGGTTTCTGACAAACTGTCACTGTCGCGAAGACCGCTTTCGAATCACTTGTTCGCTCTTTGCATTGCGCCTCCTTCGCATCTCCTACTCTGTAAAGAAGCTCACCGCCGACGAGTTGACTCGCGCACCACCAGTTCTGTTGGGACAATGCTCTTGGTGGCACTGCGCCGCCTTGAGAGTGAGAGCAGTTCGAACAGTCGCCTGGCCCCGACCACACCCATCTCATGCTTGTCCACGCGAATTGTGGAGAGCGGAGGCTCGAAATGTGTGGCAATCCAGCTGTCCTCGAACCCGACGAGTGATATGTCGTGCGGAATCCGAAGCCCGTTCTCTGAAAGGCATTTCTTCGCTCCAAGGGCCATGCCATCAAGCGCGATACAGACCGCCGATAATGACGGTCGACGTTCCAGCAGGCGATGCATGCAGAGGTATCCACTCTGGGCCGAGTAGTCACCGACCTCAATCAGATCGGGATCAAACTCCAAGCCGACCTCAAGCAGCGCAGATATGTATCCCTGCTTCTTGTCTACGTTCGTTCGCCAAGTCTCGGGTCCGTCTATGAAAGCGATCTCACGGTGCCCGGCCTCCAGTAGGTACTGCACGGCGCTCCGGGTTCCGCTCAGGCCATCCGCGTAGACTGAGTCAACATTGATGTCGCTGTAGTTGGCACCGATCGCAACCACCGGAAGCTTCCATCTGAGAAGCCGACTCACAAACTGATCACTGAATCCGCCACCTACGAGCAGTAGTCCATCAATCCATGCTTCGGAGATCATCTTAGGTGTGTTGGACCTGTTGAGGTCCTGCCCATTGTGTTGCGTGCTGAACAGCAAGCCATAGCCTCGGTCCTGCGCCTCGGCTTCGATCCCGCGAGCAACGTCGTAAGCGAACGTTGGGATCAGTGTGTCATATGAGTAGTGATCGATCTTCGCCTCGCCGGTGGACTGAACCAAGTTCATGAATCCGATCTGCAAAGTCGCCCCGGAGTTCAGCGTCTTTGCCGCCTTGAGCGGCTTGTAATTGGTCTCTTGGATGACCTTCATGACCGCCGCGGCGGTATCCGGGCTCACGCCGGGTTTTCCGTTGATCACAAGGGAAACCGTGCTCTTTGCGACTCCCGCCCGTTCTGCGATCTCTTGTATCGTCACACCAATACTCCGTCGAACGGATCGAACCGGTTCGATCCGTTCGACGATAATGCCACAGGGTTTGGTATGTGTCAAGCCAACAACAGAATATCCGTGCTCTACTGTACTATCCGCGGGAGAACCGCTAGCAACACCGGCACTACCAACCACCTTCGGCCACGGCCGACGTCACTTGCAGGCCGAAGAGAGTCATCGCTGTAGACGAAGGACGACCCGTTGTACTGATTTCGTGGCTGCAGCAACGCTCCGGTGGTGTTCCGCCGGACTGCGTCCACCAAACGACAGGTTAACTCGTTCCTGTCTATGCCACCGTCAGGTCCTCCCACACCGCGTTGCTCAGTTGCTCAGTTGCTCAGTGTGGGTAACACCAGGAACACGGGGGAGCCGGCCGCAACGGCACCACCGAATCCACATCCATCCGGGTAGTTTGCGCTCCTAACTATTACTTATATTGTAATGTATGATATGCACGAGTGACGGAGACGTGGAGCTACTCTACGCGTCAAAGCGACGCAGGGTTGTGCTCTCACACGACGACTCCGGCTCGCCGGTGGTTGTCAAGACAATCCCGGGACAGTATCCGAGCCCTGCGGAGCTCGAGTCGCTTCGCCACGAATACTACGTGACGCACGACCTCGACATCCCCGGCGTCGCGCGGGCGCTGCGCCTCGAGCGCCGCGGCACGTCGCTCGCACTCGTGCAGACCTACGGTGGCAAACCGCTGCGCGCTTTGCTCTCCGCCCGGCGTCTGAAGGTGGAGGAAGTCATCGCGCTCGGTCTGGCGCTCGCCGAACTGCTTGCTGAGCTGCATGACCGCCGTATTGCCCACCTTGATATCAACCCGAGTAACATCCTGCTACCCTCGGCGGACAGCCTGGAAACGGTTGTTCTCACAGACTTCGAGCTGGCCTCGTTCATTCCCGCCTCCGGCATAGATCCGGGCGACGAGATTCGCGGAACACTCCCGTACATCGCTCCGGAGCAGACCGGGCGCACCGCCTATCGGGTAGACGCGAGGGCGGACCTGTACGCAATGGGCATAACGCTCTACGAGTGTGTCTGCGGAGTGCTGCCGTTTCAGGGCACCGACGTGCTCGAGCTGCTTCATGACGAAATGACTCGGCAGGCGCGCGAACCGGCAACAATTGCGCCCGAATGTCCGGCCGCCCTCTCGGCGGTACTCATGACGCTGATCGCCAAATCGCCGAATGAACGATACACGAACGCACGCGCTGTGGCGGACGATCTGTCGCGTGTTCGGGATCTCCTCCGAACGGATGACGGCGGGGCCGAGTTCATTCCCGCGGTGGGCGTCCGGCGCCGTCGTGTTGAGTCGCTCGTTGGACGTCAGCACCAGCTGAACCAGCTCACCGCCGCGCTCCAGAGGTGTGCGGACGGAGCCTTCTCGTCGGTACTGGTGACCGGAGAGGCCGGGATGGGTAAGACCGCCCTCCTGGACCACTTCCTGAAGCAAGCGTCGGCGGCCGGCGCCGTCACGGCGCGCGGAAAGTCCACGGAGCCGCCGGCAAGTCGGCCGCTCGAAGCGGTGGTAGGTGCGGCGCGGGCGCTTGTGCGTCACGCGCTCACCGGCCACGTCGGACAGGCATCCGCCGTCGCGGATCGGGTACGCGCCGCAATCGGTTCGGGGGCACAGAGCTGCGTCAGGCTGATCCCCGAGCTGCGGCATCTCATGGACCTCAATGGAGCTGCAGACGAGAGACCCGCAGAGGTGGAAGCCTACCGATTCGTCCGCGACGTCTGCTCGCTCATCGCCGCGATCGGCGCGCCCGGCCACCCGGTGGTGGTCTTCGTCGACGATCTACAGTGGGCCGACGAGTCCACGCGCCGGATTCTCCGGCATCTGCTCACCGAGGCGCGACCGCACTCGGTGTGCATCGTTGCCGCCGAGCGACCGGTTGGCTCCGACCTCGCTCAGGCTTTTGACACCCACCTGAATCTGCCCCCGCTATCCGCGGAGGCGTCCGCGGACGTCCTTGCAGCCCCGGCCGGCGACAGTACTGACCGGCGCCTGAACCACGCGCTCGCTCATCGCGCGCACGATCTTACCGGGGGCAACCCGTTGCTCCTGCGGCTGCTCGTGGACGGGTATGGGGGCGACGGCGCGGCTCCCAACGGGTTCGCTTCGCTCTTTGGCGACGATCTCCCGGAGACCGCGGCGGCGATCGTCGCGGCGCGGATCCAACGCCTGCCGGAGGCGACCCGAGACCTCCTCGAGTGGGGCGCGCTGCTCGGTAGTGAGTTCGCGCGCGCCGACGTAGCCCGAGGCTGCGAGAGAGACGACGAGACAACCGAGGCAGACCTCCGCCCTGCAGTGTTCGCCGGCATCGTTTCACAGATCGGGAGCTCCGGTCGCTACCGCTTCACGCACGACCTGCTCCGCGAGAGTTGCGTCTCCCTGGTCTCCGGGTCGACGCGGGCGCTGCGTCACGAACGGCTGGGCGACTTGCTCGCCGCCGAGCTGACCGGTGATGAGGACGATCGAATCTGCGACGTCCTGGACCAGTACGACGAAGCCGACGTTCGTCGGCTCGACCGGACCACCCGGATCAAACGTGCGCGGCTCAACCTCCGCGGGTGGCGTCGAGCCCGGGCGGATCGCGCCTACCCGCTCGCCTTCCGCTACGCGGAGGCAGGGGTCCGGTTCCTCCCGTCGGGGGCCTGGGACGGCGAGTATCGCCTCGCGCTGGATCTCCACGACGCGCTGAGCGAGTCGGCGTACGTGGTTGGTAGGCTCGACACCTGCCACCAAACCACGGCGGTGGTCCTCAATCGGGCGCACGACCCGCTCGACGCCGCACAGGCGCGCTACGTGGTGCTGATCGTCCTGATGGCCGAGTCCAGGCTCGACGACGCAATAGAGGAAGGACTCCGATCGCTCGCGAGCATGGGACTGCGGATACCGCGCACCCCGTCTATGGCGTGCACCATATGGCACATGGTGCGCGCGCGCTTTGCTATTGGCCGCCGCTCTCCCGAACAGCTCATTGACGCTCCGGAGCTCACGGATCCGCGCGTGCGTGCGATCATGCGCGTGGCGCTCGCGCTCTCCGCGATCGCCTTCTTCACCGCGCCGGAGATCATGCCCGTGCTGGGACTCAACCTGGTCAGGATCTCCGCACGCAACGGTAACTCGATCTACTCATCCTTCTCCTACGTCTTCTACGGGATGATCCTGGGCATGCTCGGCAACGGCAGGCTCGGTCATCGGTACGGCGTGCTTAGTCTGAACCTGCTTGAACGATACCCGGCCGAGCATCTGCGCGCCCGGATCCATACCGCCTTCTACGCGCTGGTCGACCACCGCATCTCGCCGCTGCGAGATACCCTCGAGCCGCTGTGGAAGGCATACGAGTCCGGCATTGCCACCGGCGATCTCGAGTTTGCCGCGCTCGCGCTCGTCAACCACGCAGTCTACACGTATCTTGCCGGGTACGACCTCGCGCACTGCGACCGGGAGTTGACGAGGAGCATCGACATCGTCGAGAAGCTCAACCAGCCGCGCCACCTGACAAACCTCCGTCTCTACCGGCAGTCAGTGCGGAACCTCCGCGGCATAGAGGGACCGCTCGACGCGCTGGAAGGAACCGACTTCCGGTGGAGCGAACGTGAAGCGGCCGCGCGCGAAGCCGGCGATCTGGAGACGATAGGGGAATCGTGGGACCGTTTTTGCTACCTGCGGGTTCTCGCCGGTGATCTGGACGGGGCGCTCGCCGCGGCGGACCAGCTGGAGGAGCATCTTGCCCGCCGGGGAGACATTGGGAGCTACCCGGCCGAGTACTTTCATCTTGCGATTGCGTTCTTGCTGGGCGCATCGCGCACGCGTGGCACTCGTTCCTCGGCGCGCCGCCGACTGCTGCGTCGGGCGCGAAAACCACAGGCAACGATCCGCGCCTGGGCGGAGACCAGCCCGGTCAACCACCTGCACCGGTGGCATCTGCTCGAGGCACAGCGGCAGGTCGCGCTTGGACGCACCGAGCGGGCGGTCGACAGCTTCGAAACCGCGATCCGGCTTGCCGATGAGCAGGACCACCCACCGGACCTGGCGCAGGCGCACGAGCTTGCCGGACGCTTCTACCATCGACTTGGCCGGGAGCAGGTGGCACGATTCCACCTGCGCGAGGCGCACCACGCCTACGGAGCATGGGGCGCGCACGCGAAGACGCGGTTGCTGCGCAAGGAGTTCGCCTGGGTATTTGCCGAGCCTGCACGCGAGCTCCACGACGGAGACGTTGTCCCGCTCACACGAACGCTCGGCACGACCGACCTTGCGCTCGCGCTCCGCGCCGTCCATGAGATATCGAGCGAGATCGTCCTGAACCGATTTCTCCACCGGATGATGCGCGTCGTCTTGCAGGCAGCCGGGGCGCAATTCGGCGCTCTTGTGCTTGAGACGGCGAACGGCCTCGAGCTTGCGGCGACCGCGCGCTCGGTTGACGGCGAAACGCTGGTGACGCTCGAACGCACGGCCGTCACGTCCGCGCCGGTCCCGAAGCGGATCGTTACCTACGTGCAGCGCAGCGGCGAACGATTGGTGATCGGGGACGCGATTGCGGATGAGCTCTTCCGCGACGATCCGGTTGTCGTCTCGCGCGGCGTCCGATCGGTTCTGTGCACCCCGCTCTTGCACTCCGGCCGCAGCCGCGGAATCGTCTATCTGGAGAATAACCTCGCAGAGAGGCTATTCCACGAGCAGCGAACCGAGATCGTAACGCTGCTCGCCTCGCAGGTGGCGGTGTCGCTGGAGAACGCATGGCTCTACAACCAACTTCTAGAGGAGCTCGAGGAACGTGCCAGGGCGCAGGAGCAGATTGAGATCCACCAGCGCCAGCTCCTGCACGCGGACAAACTGGCGTCAATCGGCGTGCTCGTCGCGAGTGTCGCTCACGAGATCGGCAATCCCAACCAGGCGGTCGCTCACGGCGCCGGCCTGCTCGAGGCCGTTGTACCGGACATGATCGTGGCGCTGGAGAAATGCGTGGACGACGACAATCTCCTGCTCGGCGGGCTGCGAATGGGCTCAATCCGCGACCGGCTGCTGGAAGCGGTTTCGACGGTCGCCGGAGGCTCGCGCAGGATTCAGACGATGATCGGAGATCTTGTGGCGTACGCGGGCGAGGGCTCAGCCGTCGGCAAGACGACACCGGTCCCCATCAACTCCGTCGTCGAATCCGCCGTCGGCCTCCTACGGAGCTACCTGCGAGGATTCGTCGGGACGCCTCGAATTGATCTCGCGGATGAGAGTCCGCGCGTGCTCGCCGAGCATCAGCGCCTTGAGCAGGTGGTGATCAATCTGCTTCAGAACGCGTGTCAGGCGCTGCCTGAGGGCCGGGGGTCGGTGTGGGTTGAGACCCGGTGCGAGTCCACCGCCGGGGAGGCGATCATTGAGGTGCGCGACAACGGCAGGGGCATGACGCCTGAGGAGCTCGCTTGCGTGACAGACCCGTTCTTCACCACCAAGCGGGGTAGTGGCGGCACCGGACTCGGGCTTTCGGTCTCCAGGCGAATCGTGGAGGGGTTCGGCGGCAGGATCGAGTTCGAGTCGATCCCTGGAGAAGGCACCACCGCCCGGGTGGTGATGCCGGTTTACGGCGTACACGATGGTTGATACGGGGCGTGATTCGATCAACCGTGATTGATGACGAACCGGGTCGTTTCCCACACGTTTCGCGTATGTCCCTACCCTGTATCGATCTACCCTGTCCGGTCAAGTTGGCTCGGTCTTTGCGAGAAACACGCGTGAAGAGAATGAGAAGGACACGACCAGGATCATCGCGGTCGTTCGGGGTTCGAGTCGATGGTTGGGTTCGAAGGAGGAGGTCTTTGTGAGTATCCGTGGTTTTTTCTTGGTCTTGCCATCCTGGCCGTCATGCTTCCCGGCGTCGTTGCGGGGCAATCGCGCCATCAGCAGCGGACAGAAGACGCCCTGCTCGGCGCCATAGAGAGTCGCGACATCGCGGAGATTGCGCTTTTCATGCCGCCACAAAGCGTCGAGTTCGAATGGAACGTCTATGATCCGGATCGCAACCTACTCCGGAACGCCGTAGAGGCTAACTTCGTGGAAGCAGCTGCGTATTTTCTTGAAGCGGGTGCCGATCCTCTCTACAGACCCGGCATCATGAACCCCGGGCGATCGGCTCTTCAATTCGCGATACTGGCACGGTTTGGGGGCGGGAATTCCGGTTGGGAGTTTCGAGACCAACCGGGTCCCGCCTACGACGAGTTGCTCTCGCTACTTGTAGCCGCGATTCCTCCCGACAGGGCCGACGAGCTCGCGAGACAGGTCAACGACGAGTCCCGCGCGCTTCCGGAAGAGGTACCGCGAGCGATAGTAGATACGCAGCGATACGTGCCGCCCGACGGACGCCACGAGATCAGGCCATCGTACGTCGTACGGTCGGTCCAATCGAGAGCCTTCTTCGCGGCAGTTGACGGCCGTCCCGGCCCGTTCGGCTCCTTCGATGTGGGGTTGCGGGTCGGCTTCCCCCTGGCCGAATCGGAGCTCCAGGATTCCCGACAGCCCGATCGATACGGCGCGGCGCTCGCCTTTGACGGCCGGAACGAAACCTCCTGGGTCGAGTCCGCGCCGGGAGCGGGCCTTGGACAGCGAATCGCGTTCGTGATGCCGAAGAACGCACGCTCCATCGCAATCCTCCCCGGCTACGGGGACCGGCGGTACTTCCATCGCAATTACCGCGTGCGGACGGCGACGCTCGATTTCTACTACATCACAGGCGGAATCGCGAGCGACGACGTCTGGCCAAGCGGCGCGTATGTTCCACTGCAGTTCAGGGATGAAATGACGCTTCAGGAGTTCGCTCTCGACGAGTACGCCACGATGGTCGAGTCGTTCGCGGCGGAACTTCAGGCATCTCCTCCGGTAACTGGAGACACCGAGTTCGATGTGATAGGGGTCCTCACGATCGAGTCCGTCTATTCTACTGGCGAGTGGGAAGACACACCCATCGCTGAGATTCAGGTCAACACGTACGGACGGGAGGCACAGTGATAGGTATCTCTCGTCGCGTTTCCAGCCTCGCTACCGCCTTCGTCTGCGGTCTCTTGCTTGTTCTCGCGTCCGGGGTAGAGGCCGGCGGGATTCCGGCGATGGATGAGCTTCATACCTACTCGGCGAATGTCCCGGGGAGTGAGCGGGCCGTTCTGGTCCCGGGCCGGGGCTTCGTGGTGATCTACGACCTGGCCGCACAGCGAACCGTCGCGTGGCTCCCTCATGACGGCAGCGTGACCGCGGTCGCGGTGAGCAGCGACGGCACCCGCCTGGGCGTGGGGACTCACGTTGGTTATGAGCCGGTCTCCGGATACCTGGGCGCGTGGAGACTCCCGGACGGCGTGTACCACGGTGCGGTCTCCACCCCGGGCTCGGATGCAATCGCATTCCTTGGCGAGGACCTCGCGTACGACCAGTTCAGTAGCCTTCATCTCTGGCGTATGGCCGAGCAAAGCGTCGGCGACGCGCGGGCTGCCTCGCCGCCTGAGATCTACCATTACAAGTCCCAGGTGATCTCCCTCAAGGGCAGAGACGGTGAGCTACTTGTCGGTCTTCACGACGGCAGTGCCCACATGATCACCCAAACGGGCGAGCCGATCGTGCTCTCCACAGGGAGAGGCGACGTTGTGGATGTGGCAATCTCTCCTGACGGCGCCTTCGCGGCGACCGGGAATGTCAACGGCGAGCTGCGGGTATGGCAGCCGGCGGACGCATCCTTGCATCTCTGGAAGACTGTTCGCGACGGTACGGTGACATCGCTCGAGTTCGACCCCACCGGCACGCTGCTCGCCTTCGCAACCGACGCGGAGGAGGTCGGCCTGCTGCGCGCGGTGGATGGCCGCGTCCTCTGGACTCACCGGAGCAAAGACGCACACACCGCCTCCGGGGACCGGATGAGCGGCTATGCATCGGTTCGCTTCACTGCAGGGGGGCGCCGGCTCATCGCCGCGGGAGTAGACAACCGGCTCGAGCTCTTCGAAATTGACCACGAGGGACGCGGGTCCTCGCTCGGGCCGCTGGAGCCTCGCACTTTCGTGACGGCGGTGGCGTTCTCCCCGGAGGGCGAACGCGCTACCGGGTACTCCTCCGGCGCGGTAACGCTTGGTCGGCCCGGCGTCGACCAGGAAGCCCGGCAGATCTACACCGGGAGCAGTCCCATCATGGGTCTCGCCTTCGGTGAGGAGCGGGAGCTGCTCGTGGGAGAGCTCTCCGGCAGGGGCGCGACGCTACGCGGTCGCGGCTACAGCCGGGAGGCCCAGACGCACGAGTTTGACACGATACGCTCGGTCGCGTGGATCGGCGAGGCGGCGGCGGTTGCGGGCGGCGTGAGCCTGGAGTCGCCAAACGGCGGCGCTGCGGCATTTCGCGGCGCGGAGGAATGGTACGGGCATCGATCGATGGCGGGGGCCGTGACGTCGACCCTGGCGCTGGCCGACGTCCTGGTGACGGGCAGCCTGGATGGAACGCTTCGTCTCTTTCGCCCCTTCGCAGAAGAAGCCCCGGTTGCCACGGCCGACGCGGGAAGCGCGATTAACGGGCTGCTCCTGGACGGGGACGGCCGGATCCTGACGCTCACAGACGGATCAGGAATCAGCCGCTATCGCTGGGACGGAAACGCCCTCTCGCCGAGTGGCCGGCTGCGGGCGGTTCGCGAGCCGCTCAAGGTAGGGGCGATCGACAACCGCCGGAATCGACTCGCGTTGGCCGACTTCCAGGGTCACCTGTGGGTATTCGACTACGCGACGATGGCACTGGAACGGGCGGCAGACTATGGGTCACAGGTGACCGCCGCGGCATTCGAGCCGCAGACGGGTGACCTCCATCTCTTCCTTGCCGACGGCGACGCGCACGTCGTGAGCTTCTGAGCCACCGGTACACCGAGCCTCAACTGTGTTGCCGTCTTGATCGCATCCTGCGCCGGGCCGATTAGCCCCGACGGCGATGGAGAGGAGACCGGATCAATCGAGGGGCACGCCCGTTTCCAGGGCGAGGCTGATCACTCCGGCATCGTCATCACGGCCGAGGCGGTCACGGGCGGCACCGCGGCCACGGTGAGCGCCTCGCTGGCAAGCAGGCACTCTCAGCCGCGGGCAGTAGCGGCGCAGGTGACCACAAACGAGGAGGGGCACTACGAACTCGTGGACCTCGCACCGGGGCAGTACACCGTGTACGCGAGCAGCCAGCACTCCCGGGAGGGCGCGGTGGCTGTTGGAGTCGACGTGGTT
The DNA here is from genome assembly GCA_964437265.1 of uncultured Spirochaetaceae bacterium. Classification (GTDB taxonomy): domain Bacteria; phylum Spirochaetota; class Spirochaetia; order DSM-27196; family SLST01; genus CAYTGY01. Next base: position 19,579 of record CAYTGY010000012.1, read on the forward strand.
GCCGCACAGAGCGTGAGCGCCGGAGACCTTCTTCTGACGCCCACCGGCTCCATTTCAGGGCAAGCGACGCTCGACGGGGCGGCAAGCGGCAACCTGGGGATTGCAGTGTTCATTGCCGGCACCTCCTACATGGCGCTCACCGATGATGCGGGCGATTTCCTGATCACCGGCGTGCCGGCGGACAGCGGGTATCAGCTGGTGGCCCGGATGGACGGCTACGAGGATGCCTCAGCGCAGGTTGACGGTGCCGCGGCCGCGCAGGCCGACGCCGGAACGCTCGACCTGACCCCGCTGCTGCCGGCGCCCACCGGATTGTTCGCAATGAGCGAAGGCTTTAGAGAGATCCTGCTGTTGTGGAACGAGACCTCGCCCATGGAGGAGGGCTTTGAAGTACATCGCCGCACGCCGTTCGGAAGCTTCTCGCTCGTGGCCACGCTCAGCGCCGACACCACCGCCTTTCTGGACTCCGGGCTCAACGAGGGCATGCGCTACACCTACAGGGTGCGCGCCTACCAGGGCGCGGAAAGCTCCCCATACTCGCCCGAAGCGGAAGCGGCGACCGACCGCAGGATCGCCTATTACTCCAACCGCGACGGGAACATGGAGATCTACGTGATGAACGCCGACGGCAGCGGCCAGACCAACCTCACGACCGACGGTGGATACGACCAAGATCCCGCGTGGTAAGCCGGCGCGCCGGCTCGACGGCGGTTCGGTGAGGGCCACTGTCGCGGCGAGGGTGGCCACCACATTGAAGTGGAAACTGGCGTTTGGGGTGCTCAGCTCCGTGCCGGGTGACGCTCGCCGTACTCGTCTACGCTGAAGAGTACGCGGACAGCTGTTCCCCGCGGAATCCATCGAACAGATGAGTGAGACCGGGACTCCGGCAGGCCGTCATACCTTTGGCTCCTGCGGGACCGTGCGCGACTTCGGGATGAAGTACTCCGAGAGGTTGCGCGCGTCCAGCGACCACCTGTCACCGCGTCGGTTCACAACCGCAACCAGTCTGAACTCGGGATCAATGAGGCGAGCCCGACGTCGCCGTTGTGCCTCCCGTGACGGATGAGTTGTTAACGCTTGACGATAATAACGCATAAAGTTAATATCGAGGTCGATGATCCAGTCCTTCGGTGACAGTGAGACTGAGTTGATCTGGCAACGCAGCGTCTCACGTCGGTTGCCGAGAGACATCCAGCGCGTCGCGTTGAGGAAGCTGTACGTGATTCACCGGTCACGCAACCTGAATGACTTGAGAGTCCCGCCGGCGAATCGACTGGAGAAGCTCAAGGTTTCGCGCGCGGGGCAGCACAGCATCCGCATTAACGATCAGTGGCGAGTATGCTTCCGCTGGGTAGGTACCGACGCCTACGATGTCGAGATCGTCGACTATCATCAGGAGCAAAGATGAGCGAAGAGAGACTTCCGAACATAACCCCAGGCGAGATTCTCCGAGAAGAGTTTCTCCTACCGATGGCCATTACCGCGTACCGCTTGTCCAAAGACACAGGCATGCCACCGACACGAGTATCCCAGATTCTCAAAGGCCGGCGGCGAATCACCGCCGACACTGCACTGCGGCTCAGTCGTTACTTCGGCAATTCCGCCGAGTTCTGGCTCGGCATCCAGGATGAGTATGACCTGCGGGATCAAGGGGATGAGCTCTCTGACGAACTCGCCCGCATTCCGCGAGCTCGTCAGGTCGTTGGTTCGTAGCTGAAGCATCCCGGCGATCAATAGAGTTCCCCACGTGGTCGATGGAGCAGATGCCTGCAACCTTCGACCCGCGAGTCCGTCGGACGAGCGATGATCTGCAGCAGTATGAACCCATCCCTGCCCTTCGCTACGCGGCGTACCTCACCAGGCAGACACTGACTTGGGACTTGCTTGCTCTTCGCGGATCTGTGAGCCCGTCATCGTCGGAATCGGCTTGCCTTCGGCCGAGAAGCCGCGACCCTCGTGAACTCAACGGAGGTTCTCTACACCAACCGTGTCTTCCGCGCCGTACGTGAGGATCAGGAGCGCGGCCACGTCGTCGTGGCCGTTTTCGAACGCTACCTCGACAACCGACAGACCACTTAGACCCTGAATGTCACGGTAGTTCACGTCGGATCCTGCCTTTGCCAGCTCGCGGACTACCTCCAGGTGACCGTTGCCGGCGGCGTACCAGAGCGCCGTGCCCTGATAGCTGAAGCTCACGTTTGCCCCGGCAGCGAGGAGGTGGCGGACCATCGCGAGGTCTCCCCGTCCCGCGGCTACCTTCAGCGCTGTGGTACCCTCGACGCCGCTCTGATCCACGTCCAACCCCCGGTGGAGGAGTGCCGTCACGAGCGCCGTGCTACCGGTGCGGGCCGCCTCAGGCAGCAGTAGTCGCCAGGCTCCCCGGATGAGCATCTCACCGCCGGGAACCGGAAAGCCCGGATCGGTTCGAAGCCGTTCGATGAGCGACGCCGTATCGCCGGATTCGAAGGCTCGTTCGTAGATCTGTTCCGGAGTCGGGCCGGCGTGGTCAAGCAGCTCGATCTCCGCGATGCAGGTGTCGTCCCAGCGTGAACCGGGGTAGACAGACCTGATGACCAGGGTGAACTCGCGCGCGGTGATGGGCGGGTCGAAGCGGGTGCCCTGCGCTTCCATCACGTCCGCGAATACGAGTTGTCGCTCGCCGCCGTCGAACCGAAGCACCGCCTCCTTGACGCGGTTGTTCGCCGCCCACCATCGCCGGTCGAAGTAACCGGGCATCACCCGGATCTCGCGAATCGTGACGTCCGCGGCGAAACCGATGCGGATCGACTCGTCGATTCCCGGTCCGGCAACCCCTTCCACCCACGCGGTACGCGGATCGCCGTCAAATGCCCGGTCGGCGGCGTATCGCCGGGGCTCGCCGTCGTCGCTCAGATAGCTCGTCGCTGTGATCTCAGGGGGCTCCTGTGCGCCGGCCGCCGAAACACCCGCAGTTAGGAGTGCAAGCAGCAGGATACCCGCCCTCAATCCTCTTCCGATCATGGCTCGTGTTTCCATCTCATCCTCCCGTTCGTTGCCCGCCGATCCGTGCCTACTTGTAGTTCGCTTCTATGAGCGCGCGGATCTCCCCGGCGTCCGGCGTGTCTTCCGGCGAGAGCGCGTCCGCGGCCTCCTGGTGGCGACCGCCCACCGGCGCGTCGGCTTCGATGAGCACTCCGGCGATCTCGAGCGCACTGTTCTTTATCGCCACGAGAAGAGGATCATCGGTCGTCGCGTACGCGAACCGCTCGGTCGGGTCTCCCCCTGCCTCCAGGAGGAGCACCAATGCCTCCGTGTGGCCGCCCTGAACCGCGGCGAAGACGCCCTCCGGCGGCGCGCCCGCCTCGAGGAGTACCTGGAGAGCCGCAACGCTCCCGGCCCCCGCGGCGGTGAAGGTGTACGGGATCGGAATCTCTCCGTCGACGCGGCTGCTGCCCGGGTCGAACCCCTCGTCGAGAAACGCGCGTACCCGCTCTGCATCGTCGGCAAGAATCGCCGCGATGAGTTGCTCTTCGCGCTCCGCGTCGGACGCCCGGTCTCGCGCCTGTGCCAAAGCTTGCACCGCTACGCTCGGGACGATCGCCACCGACTCACCGGTAACCCGATCGAGGAGCGAGTAGTCGAATGGGTCGTGGAATAGCAGAACAAGCTCGGACTCGGGCTCGCCTTCCAGCAGAGGTGCAGTGATGACGAAACGCGCCGGCCCCGCCGGCTCCCAGCGTCCCGACACGGAGAAGTCCGGCGGCGCAATGTTCGGGTTGAGCTCCGGCAGATCGTAGGCAACCACCGCATCTCCCCCGTCTCCCAGGGTGACCGCATAGGGATATAGCTCTCCGTACGTCGTCATGATGTCGTTGGTAATGCCGGAATCCTGGAGAAACGCGTAGCCACCAGCTCCTCGTTGAATGAGCCGCGGACGGGGCGGCATCGCTTCCACAACGGCGCCTTGAGCCATGAAGCTGAGCTCGCTGATCGCGGTGTCCTGGTAGCTCGAGCCGGGATAGACCGCGGCTATTGTCAGCGTGACTCTGGTGAACTCAATGGAGATGCCAAGATCGATCTCCTGGACCTCCTGCCGGTCTTCCAGCTCGGCCGAAACAACCAGGGCAGGGTCGGAAGCATCCGAGGAAGCGTAGAAGCTGAGGGTGAGCTCCTTAACCCGCGAGTTCGGCTCGTAGAGGCCCGGTTTGAAGTAGCCTGCGGCTATCCGCACGGCGTCTGCTCGCGGCGGCCCGTCCGCGGTCGCCTGGACGCGCAGGTCGAGCGTTGTGCCGACTCCGTTGCCGGGCGCACCTTCAACCCAGGCGGTGGTCATCTCACCGTCGAAGAGGTTCACCGGATGATACGCGACGAATACCGCGCCGGAATCGCGGTCGCGGAACGAGAGGCCGGTGCGCTCGGCGTCCGAAAGCGTTATGCCCTCAGAAGCGTCAAAGTCGATCACGACCGGCGGGACCGAGTCCGGGCTACCGGTAGTTCCGGTTACGGTTGAGTCGCCGCCGGCGCCCCCGTCGTTGCCGTCCGATCTCGCTTCCGGCGCCGGCCCGGCGCCTCTGTCCGCCTCACCGCATGCGCCCAGCACCAACGCCACTGCAATCACGCTCACCGCCACAATACCCCGTAGTGCCATCTCGCTCTCCTTCTCATCAAGGAAAGCAGCAAGTATTGTGCCAGACACGCACGATGTAACACCGCACGTGTGCTACAATCGGTCGCCGTGTGGATCGCGAGTCCGCAGGCGTCGACGAGCCGGGCAAACGCGTTGCGCTCGAGCAGGTTCGGGAGCCGTCGCTCTGGGTTCAGGTCTGCCGCCTCGCGTGCATCGAGCGTCCCGCTCAACGTGCGTTGACACGGGTCGGTTCCGCATCAACCTGGGTTGATTCGTCGCCCGCGACGCGGCTCCTGGTCGCGTCTCCGTCGACGGTGCTCACATCATGGGCTTCTGAGCCACCGGGGTGCAGCCTGGATCAGCGCAAATATGCTACAATCGGCCCCGGCATGACCCGCGACTCCGCTTCTCCCACGCTCCCCATCATCATTGTGGACGACGACGCGCAGGTCGTGACGAGCCAGGCGAACGTCCTGCGGGCGAACGGGTTCGAAGATGTGGTCACACTGACCGACAGCCGGCAGACGATCAATACGATAGAGGAACGAGGCGCCGATCTCCTGATGCTCGACTTGGCGATGCCATATATGGACGGCCGGTCGCTGCTGCATGAGGTCCACGAGCGGTATCCTGAGATACCCATCATCATTCTCACCGCGAACACTCAGGTGGCTACGGCTGTTTCATGTATGCGCGAGGGAGCCAGCGACTACATGACCAAACCGGTCGAACCGAACAGGTTTGTCTCCGGAGTGCGCCGCGCGCTCGAAGTGCGCCGACTAACACGCGAATACATCGACTTGCGACGTGGATTCCTCGCCGGAAGCGTCTCCAACACGAGCCACTTCGGCCGGATTGTGACCCGAAGCCCGCTCATGAACGCGGTCTTTATCTACATAGAGGCCATAGCCACAACTCGGGAGACGGTTGTGATAACCGGCGAGACCGGTACGGGAAAGGACCTGGTCGCCGAGGCGATCCACTCAGCCAGCGGCAGACGTGGACCGTTCGTGCGGGTGAACTCGGCAGGTTTGGATGACGCGGTGTTTTCCGACACGCTCTTCGGACACGCGAAAGGCGCGTACACAGGCGCCCTCGACGCCCGCAAGGGACTTGTTGCTCAGGCCGGTTCGGGAACTGTCTTTCTGGACGAAATTGGAGACATGACACCGCAGTCGCAAGTGAAACTGCTTGAGCTCCTGGAGAGGCGCGAATACTACCCGCTGGGCGCCGACCTGCCGCGACGCACCGACGCGCGTTTTGTCGTCGCCACGAACCGCGACATCGCCGCACTCGCCGAAGAACGGCATTTCCGTCGTGACCTCTACTATCGCCTTTCTACTCACGTCGTCAATCTACCGCCGCTCCGGGACCGGCCGGAAGATCTTCCGTTACTCGTTGATCACTTCGTGGCTCAGGCGTGCGACGATCTCAATCGGACCCCGTTGACCGTCTCGCCCGGTCTGGTTCGAAAGCTGCAACGGTACCGTTTCCCGGGCAATGTGCGTGAGTTGCGCTCACTCATCATTGACGCCGTGGCCCGCACCACCGGCTCCACGCTCTCTGACGAGCCGTTTCGGGCGCTCTTGGTCTTGGAAGACGAGCCGGCAGTAGATGCGGCATCAGATGCCGATGTGATCTGGGGTGAGCACCTCCCCACGATCCGTTCGGCCATCGATCTTCTGGTCACTGCGGCGCTGGAACGGTGCGGCGGCAACCAAGCTGCCGCCGCAGGGCTCCTGGGCATCACTCCTCAAGCGTTGAGCAAGCGGCTCAAGCGCCGCAGCCAGGCCGGACGGTCATAGGCGCGATTGCCGGCGCGTGGTCCCGCTACTCGGGATCCGCAAGAATGAATACATTGCTGACCGAGCCGCTGCTCGGAGTAATAGTCAGCTGCCAGTCGCCGTGATCGAAGCTCGGCGGCGGCACAACGTTCCAGTCACGCGGATAGTCACGAAAGCTGCGATTCGGGTGGAACCCGGCAAGGGCGGCGGATTCCTGGTAGCGGAGCTGCCCGACGGTGATCATGTACGTGCCGGCGGTTGGAAACGAATGGGCGATGATCGAGTCGTAAGAATGGACCGAACCGTCCTGATTGTACACGTGGGCGGTGCTGTAATCGTCGTTGTAGTTGATCGGCATCGTACCCGAGAACAGTATCATCTGATTGTCGAAGCCGGTGATGTCGCCGTCCCCGTTGAGATCGACTGCCGTGGTACCGGACACCTCGAGCACCAATGAATCGAAGACGACGGTCGTTCCGGCGGTCACGTCGAACTGGATTCGCGAGATGCGAAGGTCGTCCACCGCTCCGTCACCGTCCCCGTCGATGTTGCGAATCTGGTGGCGCGCCACAAAGCTGCCGTCGGGCCACGCCGTGACGGTTGCCTCCGGATCGGTACTCACAACTACCAGGAGCGAGTCCAGATACAGGTCGACGTTATCGATGCCAAGTGCATCGACGTTGACGGTTGCTTCACCGTACCGGTCTTCACCGGTTGCGAGGATCTCGTGCGTTCCGGCGCGTGCATAGACCTTGAGATAGCCGGCCGTGCCAAACGAACCGCCGCCGGTGATTCCCACGTTCTCTCCGTCCACCGTGACGACTGCTCCGGCGACCGGCTCCGAGCTTTCACTGAGCACGTTGATACCGAGCGTACCAAGGAGGTTACCGGTGATCACCGCGCGCCTGCGCAGCGTGAGACGCAGCGCGACCGTCTGGTCGTCCTTGTTCAGGTCTACCGAGCCGACCGCCGTGCCAAGCGGCTGGCCGTCACCATTGTCGGTGAACTCCACGCTGACCGTCACCAGGCCGTACTGGTAGTCGTCAAAGGAGACCGAACCGCGGTACGTCTCGCCCGCGTCGGTGGTGCTGAGCTCCAGGAGCACCTCTTGCAGCGGGTTCTCGTCGCCCACCGCACGTAGCAGCGCGTCTAGCTGGTCCACACCGCCGGCCTCCTCCACGATCTCGCCGGGTAGCGTCAGGTCAAAGACGGCTGTTCCGCCCTCTTCGGTGAGGGAGAACGCGACCTCGCCGTGCAGGGCAACGAGATCCATGGTAACGTTCACGCCCGGAACAACGGTGACCACTTCCTGCTCAGTGATAGACTTTCCGCGCTGCAGCCCCCCATCGTAGAGCTTGAGCCGGAACATGTGCGTCCCTGGCTCTAGGTTGAGGAACATGTGCTCGCTCAGCCCGGTCGCCGGGTTGATGTCAAAGATTTGCTCAGGGTGGTCGTCCACCTGGATGCCAATCTGTGGCGCGTCCAAGCCCGCGAGCTCGTCGGGGTCGTAGTCGAATCTGAAGTCGGCGACTCGATCGACGATCTCTACCACGGAGGAAGTCACCCCGATCACCGGCCGCAGAACCAGATTGATAGTGTTCTGTCCGTCGGCGATTGTTTGCATCAGGGCCTGTCCCGCGTACTGGTAGTCGCCCGCGGTGACCTCCATCGCGAAGTCGTACGAGCCGGGCTCCAGCACCACGGTCTTGTTCGACGCGACCTCCAAGGTCTCCGCATCAAGGTACACACTCCACGTGAACACCGTGACCTCGCCGCTGTCCGTGTTCGTGGCCGCCAACTCGCCGGTCATCACATCGTCGGCCGTGAACGACCGCGCGTCCGAACCAGTCTGTTGCAGCAAGAATGTCATCACCGGTGCCAACGAGACGGTAGCGCCGTCGTTGCCCAGATTACCGATGCCGCCGCATCCGGTCACCATCAGAGCCAGCGCCAGAGCGAGGCTCACAGAACTGAGTATCCTTTTTGCTATCATCTCTCTTCTCCTTGCAATCCGATTGGTGCCACCTCTTGGGCTTATCCGCGTCGCCGCGTAACTAGCAGGATGCATGCCAAACGCGCTGGTTCCAAGACTTTTCTTTGGCCCAGAACGACTTACACCGTGTTTGGGTGGGTGGGCGGGTTGGCCGTGACGTCAACCGTGGTTGATCGCACGTGTTCAAAGAATCAACAAGGGTTGCACCCACGCCACGCTCGTCCACGGCGGTGCGGGGGGGGTGATGCCCTGCGGGCCTTGGCTCAGAACGCCATCCGTGCCCAGCCCGGCTCGGGATCCGGCTCGAGCCCGAGGGTTTCGCGCGACTGGGCGACATAGTAGCGATAGAGCTCGATGGGGGTGCCGTCCGGGATTCGGTGGTCGAGCCCGAAGATCACCCCCCCTTCTCGCATCTTCGGCTGGAGCTTGTAGGCGAGCTCACGGTCGATCGCCTCACGCGATGCCCGCACCGCGAACTTGTCTATGCCGCCCACGAGCTTCAGCCGCGGCCCGTATCGTTCGCGC
>CAYTGY010000013.1:0-27932 GCA_964437265.1 uncultured Spirochaetaceae bacterium
CCCGCCGCGGTACACGCAGACTGGAAGACGGCCCCCGTCACCGCGGTTGTGGCGTAGCGGTAACTTCCGCTTATCTTCACAACCGGTCCGCCTCCCAGAAGCGGCGCATAGTCGCTGTCGTACTTGTCCGCAAAGCTCGGATGCAGGGCATGTGCGGCATCGTTGCTCACCACCAGGGACCTGGCAGCAGCCACGTGCTCGTCTTCGCGGTCGCCACCCTGCAGCTGAACAATGCGGGTTAGCGTGCTCAGAAGCAGATCGGAAAGCGCGCCGGAGAGGCTGCCGATCTCCTCGTGGTCAAAGAGCGCGAGAATCTGCGTGCGTGAGTTTGCGGCGTCGGGTGCCGTGGCACCCAGGAACGCCTGCAGGTTTGTGTAGCACCCGGCCAGATTGTCCAGTCGCGGGGCCACGAGCAGATCGCCGCCGGTCCCAATACGTTCTCCCGGGCCGGGATCAAAGAGGAACAGCTCGTAGGAGACAACCTCTTCGCCTCGTGCCGCAATCGCCTCACCGACACGGACGCGGAGCCAGGTCTCATCATTTCCATCCGCGGTCTCCCCGTCTGCGCTCACGAGCGCGACCAGATGGTCCTGCTCGTTGTAGTTGTATCCCTTGTTGACCTCTCGGTTCAGGTGAATTGCGAGATTGGGGATTACCGCCCGTTCACTCAACGTGACCGGGCGAACTGCGCCGCCGGCCAGGACCGCACGACCGGCGATCCCCAGCGACCGGTCCAGCCACGTGGCCTGGATGGGCCCGCCGTAGTTCTCAGTGGGCAAGGCTCGATACCCGCGACGCCATGACGTGCCGTGGTGTTTGATCTTTAGCGACGGGCTGTCCGTGTGCGCTGCGACGACGGTGACGCCCGCGGACGCGACCGGATCCCTCCCCACGCAGACGGCCAAGATCATCCCACCGGTCGGCCGCACCAGAAAACGGGCCCCGGGAGCAGCGTTCCAGCGCTCGGTAGGTTCGATTCCCGCATACCCGGCAGCGGTCAATCGACGCTCCGCCTCAGCGGCGGCGTGATACGAAGTTGGTGATGCATCTATGAATGCAAGCAAATCTGTTACGTAGTCAAACGGTTGAGCGTTCATGGGTGATGAGCCTACCGCGATCGTACGAGGCCGCGCAAGAGATGCCGCGGCTTGAGTTTGCGCAGCGCACCTGCTACGCTCGTGGCAGAGGAGATACAACAGATGTGGAACGGTATTGGCTCCGGCATGGGGAATCTGTGGCGGTTGGCTGACGCGGAATCCCGCTCCATCAGCCCGGAGAACCTGGCCGGTGAACCGGGAGCAGGCGGTGCGGCAACCGATGGTACCGGCAGCGGGCCGTCACGGGAGCTTGGCAAAGGCTGGAAGGTGTCGCCGTCCATCGTGATCCCGGCAGGCACAACCGTGACCTTGGCGGATATTGCCGGTCCGGGAGCGATTCAGCAGATATGGATGACGCAGACCGGGTTGTGGCGAGACCACATCATCCGGTTCCACTGGGACGACCAGGAGCATCCGTCGGTAGAGTGCCCGGTGGGAGATTTCTTCGCCTGTGGGTGGAATCGATACGCGCAGGTCTCCAGTCTTGCGGTGTGCGTGAATCCCGGAAGCGCGTTCACCTGCTACTGGCAGATGCCGTTCAAGCAGCGTGCACGCGTCACCATGACGAATCGGGGTGAGAAGGACTCTCTGCTCTACTATCAGATCAACTACACGGTCGCGGAAGTGGGGCCGGACGTGGCCTACTTCCACGCGCAGTTCAATCGCAGCAATCCGTTGCCGTACAAGCAAGACCATGTCATCTTGGACGGTGTCACGGGACGCGGGCAGTACGTCGGTACCTATATCGCATGGGGAGTAAATAATAACGGATGGTGGGGAGAGGGTGAGATCAAGTTCTATATGGACGATGACTCGGTCTTTCCAACGATCTGCGGAACCGGGACTGAAGACTACTTCTGCGGGTCGTACAACTTCGACGTCGGCAAGGAGAACGGCGGATACCGTGAGTTCACTACTCCCTACGCCGGGCTCCCGCAGGTGATCCGTCCGGACGGGTTGTACGACTCGCAACAGCGCTTTGGCATGTACCGCTGGCACGTCACGGATCCCATCCGGTTCAGGAAGAAGCTCCGCGTCAGCATACAGGCGCTTGGGTGGAAGAGCGGCGGACGCTACCTGCCGTTGCAGGACGATATCTCCTCGGTTGCGTATTGGTACCAGACCCTACCTTCCAATCCGCCGCCGTCGCTTCCGTCCCGCGACTATCTGGAGATAGTGTAGCGTCGCTACTCGCGCATGTGGAGGAGACGGACAATCTGCGAGCGCGAGAACACCTGCTCCGTGATTGTCTCTTGGCGCGAGATATCTACCGGGTCTTCGATCTGCTCGCGCAGGATATACATGAGTGCCTCATAGGGACTGTTGAAGCTGTCTATGGAGATAGTCTCACCAACCTTTCGGTAGGTCAGTACGTACTTCACTTCGCTTGCCATGATGATTCCGCGACCATGATACCGTACGCGGGTTCGGCTGTCTTGACGAATCCGCGGTGGGGTGGTAGCTTCTGCGCCGAACGTCGGGGCGCTTAGCTCAGCTGGTAGAGCGCTTGCCTTACAAGCAAGATGTCGGCGGTTCAAGTCCGTCAGCGCCCATTTCTTGAGGAACTATGAAGATCGCAATTGCAACCGAAGGTACCAACGTAGCCGCTCACTTTGGCCGATGCCCCGAATACACCGTGGTCATGGTAGACGACGGCCAATGTACGGACCGGACCATCCTGCCCAACCCTGGACACGAGCCCGGCCGCATTCCGCGGTTTCTCCACGAGCACGGTGTTGACCTGGTGATCGCCGGCGGGATGGGGCCTCGCGCGCAGAACCTCTTTGAGGAGCTGGGCATGCAGCACCTCGCCGGGGTGAGCGGAACGGTTGACACGGCAATTGAAAGATGTCTTGCCGGCACGCTTGCCGGAGGCGAGAGTCTCTGTAACCACGGTTCCGGCGACCAGCATGGCCACGATTGCGGTCATCCCCAGTAGAGGCGCTCCCCCCCTTCCCAGCACGGCGTGGTTGCGGTAGCTTTTCTCCACCGGTCCAACAGCACTTGGAGACAACATGAGAAAGATCCGCAATATCGGCATCATGGCGCATATCGATGCCGGAAAGACGACTACCACCGAACGGATTTTGTACTACACGGGCAGAAGTCACCGACTTGGAGAGGTTGATCACGGCGACACGGTGATGGACTGGATGGTGCAGGAGCAGAACCGCGGAATCACCATCACCTCCGCCGCAACAACCTGTTTCTGGAACGACACGCAGATTAACATCATAGACACCCCGGGCCACGTTGATTTCACGGCTGAAGTGGAGCGCTCGCTCCGCGTTCTTGATGGGGCCGTTGCCGTTTTTTGCGCGGTGGGGGGCGTTGAACCGCAATCAGAGACGGTGTGGCGCCAGGCGAACACGTATCAGATTCCACGCATTGCCTACGTAAACAAGATGGACCGAACTGGCGCGGATTTCCGCGCCGTGCTGGAGGAGATGCACGCCAAGCTCAACGCACACCCGGTGGCCGTTCAGCTGCCTATCGGTCGGGAGAACACCTTTGAGGCGGTGATCGATCTGCGAATCATGGAAGAGCTGCATTGGTCGGCAGACGATTCGGGCCGAACAATAACCACCGCCCCGATTCGGGACGGCATGACGGCGGAGGCGTCCGCGGCTCGCGAGGCGATGATTGACGCGCTCTCCGCGCACTCCGACGAGATGACCGAGCTGTTTCTTGAGGGAGCCGACATCCCGGTCCAGCTCATAGACGAGACCATTCGCGCAGCGACGTTTGACCAAGCGCTCGTTCCGGTGCTCTGCGGAGCGAGCCTCCGTAATATCGGCGTGCAACCGCTCGTGGACGCCGTAATTGCGTATCTCCCCGCACCCTATGAGCTTCCGCCGTTATCAGCACTCCACGCAAAGAAGCAGAAGCATGTGCAGTTTGCCCGAAGCGAAGAGGGGAACGACGTCGCGCTGGTATTCAAGATCCAGGCTGATCGAGAGGCCGGGGCGTTGGCCTTCATTCGCGTCTACTCGGGCAGCATCCGCGCCGGCAGAGCGGTGATGAACCATGACAAGCACAAGCGGGAGCGGGTCAACCGGCTGCTCCGGATGCACGCCAACCGGTACGAGCAGGTCGACCGCCTGGAGGCGGGCGACATTGGCGTGGCGGTGGGGTTCAAGCTCGCCCAGACCGGTGACACCATTGGTGGTGAGAACTTTCCGGTGATCTTGGAGCCCATGCACTTCCCGGAACCGGTGATCTCGGTGGCAATTGAACCACACACGATGAGCGAGCAGGACAAGCTGAAGAACGTCCTGGGAACCCTGATGCGCGAGGATCCCACCTTCACGTGGAAGGAGGATGAGGATACCGGGCAGCTCATCATCTCCGGAATGGGAGAGCTTCACCTGGACGTCTTGGTGACCCGTATCACCGACGACTACAAGGTCAACGCGAGGGTCGGCAAGCCCCAGGTGACCTACCGGGAGAGCATTTCCGGCTCCGCCACCTATACGCACAAGTTCCATCGGGTTATCGCAGGGAAGGACAACGACGCGGTAATCACCATAGCGGTGGAGCCTCGCCGGCGCGGCAGCGGAAACCACTACGAATCGGCGGTCTCAAGGGACCGGCTGCCGGAGCCGTTCCAGGACGCGGTTGCCCGCGGCATCCATTCCGCCTTCGACGCGGGAATCGTTCAGGGATACCCGTCGTTTGATGTTGGGGTTCGGCTCACGGATGCGGTGTTCGCGGAGACCACCGCATCCGAGTTTGCGTTTGAGGCGGCCGCAAATCAGGCTTATGACGAGGCGTGCCGGAAGGCGGGGCCTGTTTTGCTGGAGCCCATAATGCGCCTGGACGTCATTGTACCCAAAGAATTCATGGGTGACGTGATCAGCGGCATCACCATGCGTGGCGGTGTAGTACAGAGCGTGGAGTCACGGCCGAGTGCCGAGCACATTCGCGCGACCGCGCCGCTGGAAAGCCTCTTTGGGTACTCAACCGCCCTGAGATCCGCCACCCAGGGACGCGGAACCTACGCGATGGAGTTCAGCCACTTCGAGCAGCGACGCTGAAATGGGGCGGCGGCACCGGTGGCGCTTCGCTTGACGCCCGCGGAGCGCGCTCGTATAGTGGTCAAACCGATTACTAACAGAACTGCACCTTAGCAGCCGCACTAGAGGAGCCGTCATGACAACAAATTCCATTCGCAACATTGCCGTAGCTGGGCACGGCGCTACCGGCAAGACTCAGCTGACAGAGTCGCTACTCTTTGCCGGCGGCGCCATTCCCAAACCTGAGTCCGTGGAGACCGGCCGGACCGTCTCAGATTTCACCGAAGAAGAGCAAAGCGGGGGAATGTCGATCCATACCAGTCTCACACATCTGGATTGGAGGGACGCCAAGATAAACCTTCTGGACACCCCGGGTGCGTCAGACTTTGTGGGTGAGGTGGTCGCCGCCTTCCGGGCCGCGGAGAGCGCCCTGATGGTCGTTGCGGCCAAAGCCGGCGTTCAGATTGAGACAATCAAGCTCTGGCGCAGACTGGATCAGCGACAGATGCCGCGGATTGTCGCGATCTCCAAGATGGATGAGGAGCGTGCGGACTTCCAGCAGGCGCTCACTGACCTGAACCAGAAGTTCAATACCACGTGTGTGCCAATCACCATCCCCATTGGGAATGGAACGGATTTCACCGGCGTTGTGGATCTGATTGCTATGAAGGCGTATATGGCGCCGGGCATGGGGACGGCAGAGAGCCCGACGGAGATCCCCGCGGAGATGCAGGCCGCGGTTGAGGAAGCACGCGCGGTTCTCATTGCCAGTGCAGCTGAAGGCGACGAAGAGCTGGAGATGAAGTACCTGGAGGAGGAGACCCTCACCGACGAGGAGATCAAGCACGGTCTGGCCGAGGCGCTGCGCGCCAACAAGGTTGTTCCGGTGCTCTGCACCAGCTCCGCACGCGGTTCCGGACTCGCGTCTCTGCTCGACTTTCTGGTGGGCACCGCGCCATCTCCGGACGGGATACAGGAAGCGGCCACGGATGTGGACGGCAATGAGACTCCGGTGACCATCTCCGCGGACGGGAAGCCCTCTGCTCTGGTCTTCAAGACGAGCATCGACCAGTTCTCCGGCAAGTTGAGCTATGTGAAGGTGATATCCGGATCCATCTCCGCGGACAGCGATGTGATGAACGCTCGCGAGCAGAAGCGGGAACGATTGAGCAAAGTCTACCGTGCCCAAGGGAAGAAGCTGGAAGACACCTCCTCGCTCGTGGCCGGCGATCTGGGTGTGCTCACCAAGCTTGCGACCGCACAGACCAATGACACGCTGACCGCCGCCGACTTCATGGTTCAGTACCAGCCGCTCACGCTTCCACAGCCGGTTCACTCAGTGGCGTTGGAGGCCGCGGCGCGAAAGGATGAAGACAAACTGGCGCAGATGCTCGGTCGCGCAACAGAAGAGGATCTGACGTTTTTGGTTCGGTACAACCCGGAAACAAAGGAGACGGTGGCCAGCGGCATGGGTGAGCAGCACCTCAACATGATTCTGGACCGCATCAAAGAGTCGCAGAATATCGAGGTTGAGACCAAGGTACCCAAGGTTGCGTACCGGGAAACAATCACAAAGCCTGCGGACGCAGAGTATACGCACAAGAAGCAGACCGGCGGTCACGGGCAGTACGGACGTGTAGTGATCAAGATTCGCCCGCTTGACCAGGGGCAGGAGTACGAGTTCGCGAACGACATCAAAGGCGGCGCGGTCAGCAAGGGCTACGTTCCCGGCATTGAGAAGGGGTTCCATGAAGCCATGGAGAACGGCGTCTTGGCCGGCTATCCGGTGGTGGGCGTCGGAATCTCGCTCATCGACGGTAAGGAACACCCCGTCGACTCCTCGGAGATGGCGTTTAAGCTTGCCGCCCGCGGAGCGCTGAACGACGCCATGCAGAAGGCGGGCCCCACACTGCTGGAGCCGGTCATGAACCTGAATGTCTTTATCGATGAGGAATACCTGGGTGACGTTCTGGCTGATCTTTCGGGCCGGCGCGGGCGGGTCATGGGACAGGAGCAGCTGGGCGGTGGAATCATTGAGATCCGCGCACAGGTACCGCAAGCGGAGTTGCTACGGTATTCAATCGACCTGCGCTCAATCACCTCCGGCACCGGTGGGTTTGAGATCGAGTTCAGCCACTACAGCGCAATCTCCGGCAAGATCGCCGATGATGTGATCAAGGCCGCCGCGGCAGGTTCCGAGGAGTAACGGTGTTCCGACCCACCCTGAGGATGAACGGCCGGTCATCTGACTGGCCGTTCTTTTGATCAGCGTGCCGGGTGGTGCTGACTAGCCCAGCGGTTCGCCAGTGGCTCGTATGCTCTTCGTTTCACAACTGACTTGTACGCCGGGCGAATGATGCGTCCCTGAGAGAGAAACTCCTCAAGCCGGTGCGCGCACCACCCTACGATTCGCGCCATGGCAAAGATGGGGGTGTACAGCTCATTCGGGATATTCAACAGGGAGTAGACGAATCCCGAATAAAAATCGACATTCGGGGCAATGGGGCGGTGGTATCCCTTGACTGCACGGAAGGCGGCGGGGGTTGCACGTGCCACCATCTCATAGAGCGCGAACTCCGCGAGCTGCTCCTTCTCAGTTGCCAACTCCTGCGCCTTTCGCTTGAGTAGGACCGCCCGTGGGTCACTCAGGGTGTAGACCGCGTGCCCCATTCCGTAGATCAACCCGCTTTGATCCCCGGTCTCGCGACGGAGTATCTTCTGCAGGTATTCAAGGACCTCAACCTCGCTGGTCCAGTCCGCAACGTTTGCCTTGATGTCTTCCATCATCGATATCACGCGGGCGTTGGCTCCTCCGTGGCGCACACCCTTAAGCGAGCCGACCGCCGCCGCGATGGCGGAATATGTGTCGGTGCCGGCAGAAGAGACAACATGAACGGTGAACGCCGAGTTGTTCCCGCCGCCATGCTCTGCGTGCAGCACCAGCGCCAAATCCAACGTCTCAGCCTCCAGCGGCGTATAACTGCGATCCGAACGCACCATCTGCAGCAGGTTTTCCGCGCTGCTCAATCCGGGCTGCGGAGGATGGATGTACAGACTCTCGCCGTTGTAGTAGTGACGCTTGGCTTGAAAGGCGTATGCAGCGAAGGTGGGAAACCGTGCGATCAGCTCCACCGACTGCCGGACAATGTTGCGCGCCGTGGGCTCCTCCGGATTGTCATCGTAGGAATACGCAACCAGGACTGAGCGGGCGATCTTGTTCATGATGTCCGGGCTTGGCGCGCGGAGCACCATGTTCTCCGTGAATCCTTCAGCCAGCTCCCGCTTACCGCCAAGGATATCCGTGAACTCCGCCAGCTCCTTATGGTTGGGAAGCGCTCCAAAGAGCAAGAGATAGGCGGTCTCCTCAAACCCAAAACGGCCGTCGGTCTCAAAGCCGGTCACAATGTCGTACACGTTGATCCCGCGGTAGTAGAGCCGGCCATCAATGGGAACACGCTCACCCTCATCCACAATGTAGCCGTGGACCTCACCAATCTCGGTGAGCCCCACAAGCACACCGGTCCCGTCCTCGTTACGTAGTCCACGCTTGCAGTGATACTTGGCATACTCCGCACGATCGATTGTGTTCCGTCTAAGCGACTCCTGGATGTGTGCGTCCAGGAACGCGGAGAGGCGGTCAGCCACCGCAGGCGTGTCTTGTGTCATCAATATACCCTCGCTGTGCATGAATATGTGGCCCCGGGGCTCAGATAGTACCACGGAGACACCCGTCTGTGAAAGCGACGCATGCGTCCCGCGTCACCCTGATTCCGTCGCAGTTGTAGTGCTACCAAGAACGCTCGTAGCAGAGATCGAAGATGCGGCGTCCTGCCATGACTCCCTTGCGCTCGAACGCCGTCTCCGGGCGCCACGACGGCCGTGGTGCAAACCCGCCAAAGCGGTTCTCCAGTCCCGCCACAGCGTCAAGCACGGACCGCATCTGATGCGCGTAGTCATCCCAATCAGTTGCAAGCCACAGATAGCCGCCAACGGAGAGGCGGTCACGAAGCACCGGCGCGAAACTAGGCCTGACCAGACGGCGTTTGTGGTGACGCTTTTTGGGCCATGGATCGGGAAAGAGGATGTGCATCCCTGCGGCCGTGGTGCCGGCAAGCATGATCCGCAGCACCGGCATGGCGTCTTCCGGAATGATACGGACGTTCTCAATGTGCTCGGCCTCAAGCCGCCCCATCAGCTTTCCAACCCCCGGCCGGTGGACCTCAATCCCCAGGATTGCCTGATCAGGATGCGCGGACGCGTACTCGGCAGTCGCATCGCCCATCCCAAAGCCCACCTCAACAATCAATGGTGCGCACCGGAGTGGCTGCGGGAAGCAGGCGCGTATGTTCACCGCTTCCGGGCACGAAGTAATGCAGTAGCGCCCATAGAGCGTCTCCCACGAACGCTTCTGATGCTGGCTCATGCGGGTCGCACGAACGGCAAAGCTTCGGATGTGTGAGTGCGATGCTCCCCGCTCCATCTCCTCCTCCCTATGCGACCAGCATTGAGAGACGGCCGCGAATGAACTCGCTCTTTTCCTTGAGCCCAACCGTTCCCGTATCCATCACTAGGACGTGGGGACGCTTTGGATCAATTCGTACGCTTCCGCCTGAGGCCTGTATCAGGGTTACCACGCGATCCGCACTGACTTTCGCCACCTTGCCAAACTCCACCTCCAGAACACCCCGGCGCTCGCGCATGCTCGCGACGTGAAGCCTGTTACACAGGATCCTGATCTCCGCCAGCGAAAGGAGGCTGTTGAGCTCATCCGGCAGCGGCCCGAAGCGGTCCTGAAGCTCACCGGCGACCGACTCGAGCTCGTCCTCAGCGGCGATGGCGGCGATCTTCTTGTACACCTCCATCTTCTCCACTGGTTCACTGATGTAGGAATCCGGAATGTACCCGCTGTACTCCAGCTCCAAGTAGACCTCTTCGTCCGCCGGCTCCGCTGACTCATCCAGCTTGCGGACGGCGGAGTCGAGTAGCTTGAGGTACATGTCAAACCCAACGGAGAGGATGTCTCCGCTCTGCTCGCGGCCCAGAAGGTTTCCGGCCCCGCGGACTTCCAGGTCTTTGAGTGCTATCTTGAAACCGCTGCCCAACTCGGTGTAATCGCTGATAATTTGCAGGCGCTTCATAGCCAGTTCGCTCAGTACGCGCTTGTCAGGATAGAGCAAGTATGCGTACGCCAAGCGGTCACTCCGCCCCACCCGTCCGCGAAGTTGGTACAGCTGACTGATTCCGTACATGTCCGCGCGGTCAATGATGATGGTGTTGACGTTCGGGATGTCTATCCCGTTCTCAATGATCGTAGTGGAAACAAGGACGTGAAAAGCCCCATGCACAAAGCGGTGCATGATCTCTTCCAGCTCGCGCGCGGCGAGTTGTCCATGCGCACTCTCCACGAGGACCTCCGGCACAATCTGCTGTATGAAGCGTTGCGTGTGATCCAGCGTCTCTATGCGATTGTGAAGAAAGAATATCTGCCCTCCACGAGCAACCTCGCTGCGGATCGCCTCCGCGATCAACTCCTCGTTGAACTCCTGGATCACCGTCTGAATCGGGAGGCGGTTGTTCGGAGGGGTGCTCAGAATCGACATGTCCCTGATCTTGAGCAAGGCCATATGCAGCGTCCGTGGGATGGGCGTTGCGGTGAGCGTCAGCGAATCCACCGAGGTCTTGAGCTCTTTGAGGCGCTCTTTGTCCTTGACCCCGAATCGCTGCTCCTCATCCACAACAATAAGTCCCAGGTCCCGGAACCGGACGTCTTTCTGTAGCACGCGGTGCGTACCAATCACGATGTCGACCTGCCCGCCGGCGAGGTCCGCCAGGACACGTTTCTGGTCCTTTGTTGGGACGAACCGCGAAAGCATGGCGATCTTCACCGGAAACTGCTCAAAGCGTTCGGTGAAGGTCTCGTAGTGCTGCTCGGTCAGGATAGTGGTTGGCGTGAGAAGCGCAACCTGCCTGCCGGCGGATACCGCCTTGAACGCAGCACGCAACGCGATCTCCGTCTTGCCGTAGCCCACATCACCGCAGATCAGTCGATCCATCGGCTCCGGCTTCTCCATGTCGGCCTTGACGTCGTCAATGCAGGCAATCTGATCCGGGGTTTCCTCATAGGGGAATGCGGCCTCAAACTGCGTCTGCCACTCGGTGTCAGGTGGAAACGCGTAGCCGCGGCTGCGACGACGCCGCGAGTACAGCCTCACCAAGCGCTCCGCCAGGTCTTCAACGTTGCGGCGCACCTTCTCTTTGCGGTTCTGCCACGCTTTCCCGCCAACCTTGTCCAGTCGCGGCGGCTGCCCGCTCGATCCGATGTACCTCTGAATGAGGTTCACCTGCTCAATCGGGATGTAGATGAACTCCTCACCCGCATATTCCAGGTGAATGTAGTCTCGTTCGTTTCCCGCCGCCGCGATCCGCTTGATCCCGTTGAATTTCCCAATTCCATAGTTGACATGAACCACATGGTCGCCCGGGCTGAGCTCCACGAATGTGTCGATTGCGGAGGTGTGAACTTGCTTGACGGACTTCGGAGCGCGTTTTCTGCGGCCGAAGATCTCGTTCTCCTCAATCACCAAGAGCTTGCGTTCGGGAAGCGCGAATCCCCCTGAGATCCCGGCCTCATCAACGTCAAGGTCGAGCTCAGAAAAGAGGTGACGCAGGCGCTGTGCCTGTGCCCCACTCCCGGCGTAGACATGGACATGGTACCCGGCTGCGCTCAGATTCGCCAGCTCTTCCTTGAGAAACGCGATATTGCCAAAGAAACTGCGTGGCGCGTCGCACGGCAACTCGATAACCGCATCGCCATCGGTGCCTGGGAGCAACGAGAAGGAGATGCGTTTCTGGATAGCCTCGCGAATTTCCGACAGATCCAGCAGTATCCGCTCCGGTCGTGGGACCTCACGGTGTGCTCGTTCCTTGGCAAAGAGACCCAGATACTCCTTCTGAAGCGACTCATGGGAGGTGACAAGCCGTTCGCTGTCCACGAGAACAACCGGCGTCTGGTGTCCAAGGTAGTCCAGTAGCCAGCTCCGCTTGGCTGCACTCAGCGGATAGTAGAGCTCCTCTCCCTCAATCCGGCGCACCTCACGGAGGTGGTCAATGAGTTGCTCCGGGTGTCTGAACTCGTTGTATTCTCCCGTGGCGGCGGCGAGCCGGGCAATTGCGGCGTCGTCCCAGACGACTTCCCGCTGAGGGAAGATCGTCACCTCGTGCAATGATCCGCTGGTAGCCTGGGAGGCAATGTCGAACGGCTTGATCTGCTGGATCTCATCAAAGTCGAATACAATCCGCACCCCGTCCGCTTCTCCTTCCAGGGCAATGTCCAGAACCTCGCCTCGCAGGGCAAACTCGCCGCGAACGCTCACCCGTGGGACGCGCGAATAGCCAAGATCAGTCAGCTGTTGCGCCAGTTTAGCCGGATCAAACGCTGCTCCTTTGCGCACGGTTACCAGACGCCGACGGAAAGACTCCGCGTCCGGGAGCGGCGTCAGCGCCGCACGCAGAGCGCAAACCACAACCGGGGGCGGCGCCGTTAACGCCCGCGCGAGCACCTGAGAGCGTCTGTTGAATACTGGTGCGGCGGCAGGAAGCGGTCGGTACGGCATGGAACCCCACCACGGGAAGAGCCGGCCCTCGGTGTCGAATAACTCCAAATCACCCAGCAAGCTCTCAGCTTCCTGCTCCGTCGGGACGATAATGAGAAGGGGCGACGACGATCTCCGGGCGAGCTCGGCGATCACCAGGGCGAGGAATCCGCTTCGTGGACCTCGCACGGTACACGGGAACGAGCCGCTGGTGAATTGGGCGAACAGCGATTTCCACGGCGGGTAGCCCTTCAGGAGTCGCATCGCTTTTGGGTAGAGTGAGGTAGCCATTACACGTCGGCTCCGCTCGAGGAGGAGATACTGTTGCGATTACGGTTGTACATACTGATCATGATGGTGACACCGATACTGGCACTCGCTCAGCAAGATGTGACGGTCAATATCCGCTACGAGGACAAGCAGATCTATGCGCCCTCGAGCGAGATTCTCATCAAGTTCACGATTCGGAACAACGGCGCGTCCACGTATCGCTTCAAACTCGCGGAGAACAGGATGTTCAACGTCGACTTTGACGTGCGAACACTGAACAATGTACCGTTGGAGCCTGCGGACGAATTTACCCTAGCCCGCACCAGTAATCAACAACTCTACTACCGCGAGGTCTCGTTGGAGACCGGAGAGGAGTTCTCATTCACCGAATCGCTGGACCACTACATAGAGATACCGCACGCCGGAGTCTACGTGGTCCGCGCTCGCTTCTATCCTGACCTGGTTGGCTCCCCAGTCGGTGCTATTCCCGCAGTTGGTCCGCTTTCGCTGTCGGTGAGACCGGAGATGGATGACGCGGCGGAAATCCAGGCCATCATTGATACCCAGACCCGTGACATTCTCCAGCGGCAAGCACTTCCTCCGGATGAGGTGGTTACCTACACGCTTGCTGCGCTGCAGGAGGGGAACTGGAACCGCTACTTCCTGTATTTGGACATTGAGGGGCTGTACCTCTCTGAGCCCAGCAGGGAGCGCGCCTATGGTCGATTTTCCGAGCAGGAGCGAGTGGCCGCGCTTGCGACATATCGTGAACGACTGCAAGACCAGCTCTCAGACCCGGAGCTCTCCGCGCGCCCTACTCAGTTTCAGATGGTTCGCACCGAATACAGCCCAACTGCAGGATCCGTCATTGTGGATCAACGCTTTCGCTTTCCCACCTTCACGGAGGTCAAGCGTTACACGTATTTTGTCAGACGGACTGATCGGATCTGGTGGATCTATGACTACAGCGTCCAGAATCTGGGAACGGAGTGAGCGGTGAAGATACTCCTGGTAGCGGAACGAGAAGAGCTTCGCACGTACATGCGGCGTAACTTCATGCCCCGGGGGGCGGAGATCATCCTGTACCAGAACCCAATCAAGGCGATGGACAACCTGGATGAGATCGATCCGGAAGTCGTCCTGTTCAGCAGCGAGGACTTTCCGCGTCACTGGAAGCCGTTTCTCATCTTCCTGCGGAACTCCAAGACCCGTGAGGACTGTGTCTTTGTGCTGCTCGCCGGCCCCAGCTTTGACCACGATGAGGCGGATAAGGCGCAGGCGCTCCACGTGAACGGAATCGTCCACGAAGCGCTGGAGGATAAGGCGGAGATCGATCGCCTCAAAGAGTTGGTGAACCGATATCGCGACATCGGTGACGCCAGAAGTGAGAAACGCCTCATCCCCACCAGCGTGGACCACGTCGGCTTCATGTTCACCCATCCGTCGCTCATGGAGTTTGTCTTTGGAACGGTGGAGGACATCTCCGCCGCGGGGGTCTCATTCATTCCCAGCGAACGACGGAAGACCGTAAACCTCAGCGTTGGCTCGGTGCTCGAGCCATGCTCGCTCCGAGTGGGTGACTACATTCTCAAGAGTCGCGCGCGCGTCATCCGGAATGAGCGGAGCCTCAGCCTGTACTTTGACAGCCTCCCGGACGCCGATCGGGCCTTTATCCGAAGCTATGTAGAGAGCCGAACGCAGCGGGAGCTGGAAGAGATTGCCGCCCCGGCGGAAGAACTCGTCGAGGAGGTTCCTGAACCGGCTCCGGTGGAATAGGCTGAAGGAGCCGTATCATGCAACAGGTGACCGCTCAGTTTGTACACGCGCTTGACGATCAGCGCGTTCGTTGTCGGCTGTGTCCTCACCACTGCACGCTCGCTCCGGGGGACACGGGGATCTGCCGGGTCAGAACCAACGTGGACGGGCACGTTGAGCTCCCCTTCTACGGTCGCGCGAGCGCCCTATCGGTTGATCCCATCGAGAAAAAGCCACTCTACCACTTCCACCCCGGCAGCCGCATCCTCTCTGTCGGGTTTCTTGGGTGCAACCTCCGCTGTCCGTTCTGTCAGAACTACCAAATCTCGCAGCGCTCGGACGTAGACACCGACTACGTGTCGCCCGGCTCACTCATCAGCGAAGCTCAGCGTCTGGGGTCGATCGGCGTGGCATATACCTACAATGAACCAACCATCCACTACGAGTACGTGGAGCAGGCGGCCGAAGCCGTGCACGCTGCCGGACTCAAGAGTGTCTTGGTCACGGCGGGGTTTCTGGAACGCGCGCCGGCACGTCGGTTGCTTCCACGAATAGATGCGGCGAACATAGACCTCAAGGGCTTCACTCACGAGTTCTACCGCGATGAAATTCAGGGACAGCTCCCGCCGGTCAAACGCTTCATTGAGCTTGCGCTCGAATACTGCCATGTAGAGGTCACCACGCTGCTGGTACCGGGACGCAATGACAGTCCCGAGGAGGTACAGCAGATTGTCGCCTACCTGGCCTCACTCAGTCCGGATATCCCGCTGCATCTCTCCGCGTATCACCCCTCCTACCGCTACTCCACCGCGGCTACACCGGCGGAGTTGGTTGCAGACCGGGTGGCGGTGGCTCGCCGGCATCTCCGCTATGTATATGCCGGCAACACCGTGGCTGACGGCAGCACGTATTGCCCATCGTGTGGCGTAGCAGTCGTGCAGCGCCGCGGATACACCGTGCGTGTGACCGGGTTGAAGGACGGCTGCTGTTCCTCCTGCGGAGAGCCAATTCCCATCGCCTATTGACAGTTTGGCGACCGGTGGATATCTTGACCGGACTCATTCCCCTGTAGCTCAGCTGGTAGAGCGGATGACTGTTAATCATTAGGTCGTTGGTTCGAGTCCAACCGGGGGAGCGTGTGCGGCAGTTCCGTCTCACGGAACTGCCGTTTGTCGCGTCCGGCCCTACCCAACTCAGCCCTATCGGTATACACTGCTGCACACACATTCCTGGAGGTATCGGCATGACACTGGAAGACTCAACAGGTGCATTCTCGCAACCCACGTCGGTTGATCAGGTCACGGAGATGGTCTCGCGGCTCGGTTCAGGCATCGAGCATCTGATCCTTGACGACGGGGACATGTACGTACAGACGGCCCAATGCGGGACGGGCTTCCTCGTCGAGTACCAGGACGCCTCCGGGCACTATGTTTCTACGAACCAGGAGCTCCCACGCGACGAGGTGACACGTATCTTCACGCTGTTCTTCAATCATGACGACGAGTGGAAGCGCACCACCGAGTATTCTCGCGAGTCAGAGGCTCAACCGGGTGAAGCGGCCGGTAGCCGGGCCACCACGGAAGCGCCACGTTCTCGCTCCATGACCGATTCCATCATGGGCGCTGCACAACGGGAGGTACAGAGCTCACTTTTGTACGGCGTCAAACGCGTGCTCCGGAGATTGTTTCGGAAGCTCTTCTGAGTGTCCTGAACAACGGCCGGCGGGCCTACACCGCCGGCTCGTCATGCCTCCGTACGCGAGATAAGAACAGCGCCCCCGCGGCGAACAACACCACCAGGCTCAGCACGCCGTAGCGAGACTCGCCGGTCCAACGCGCCATGACCGCGAGCATCGCCGGGCCGATGATGGCGGCGAACTTTCCAAAGATGTTGTAGAAGCCAAAGAACTCGCCGGCGCGTTCCTTGGGGATCAAGCTTCCAAAGTACGACCGGCTGAGCGCCTGGATCCCGCCCTGCGAGGTCGCGACCAACACAGCCATCAGCCAAAAAACTCGCTGCTGGACCATCTGGGACTGGATCACCGGCAAGAAGAACCCCACCGCAACCACCACGGTGTAGACCGCGATGCCCACGAAGAGCATGGGCCGGGTTCCTACGCGCTTCGCCATACGCCCGTAGAGCAGCGCGAACGGAAACGCGACAATCTGTATCATGAGAACGGCAAGGATCAGCATGGTCTGATCAAGACCAATCTCCGTCCCGTAGATTGTTGCCATCTTGATAATGGTGTCTACGCCGTCAATATAGAAGAAGTACGCGATCAGGAAGACGAATGCCTTCCGATACCGGCGGATGTGTCGGAAGGTGTCAAAGAGCCGCGCAAACGCGCTACGGACCGGGTTGGAAACTCGCGGAATGAAGTGCGCCTGGTGCACGTGCCGAATCAGCGGTACGGAAAAGCCCAGCCACCATAGCGCGGTGATCAGAAACGCCAGTCGCGTGGCGTTTAACGTCCCACCAACGCTGTCCGGGAACATGATGAACGCAAGGGCCACCAGGAACGGAACGGTTGCTCCAATGTACCCCCACGCAAACCCCTGCGAAGAGACGGCGTCCAGCCGCTCGGTTGTGGTCACGTCCGTGAGGAATGAGTCGTAGAACAAGTTGGATCCCGCGTACGCCATGAATCCGACGACGCTCAGCACCACCGCATACTGCCACATGCCCTCACCAATGGTTGCGAAGAGAACGGTCATTACGATCCCTACGGCGAGGAACCCGAGAAAGAGTCGCTTCTTCGCGCCCTGAGAATCGGCGAATGTGCCCAGCACCGGCGCGAGGGCCGCGATGAGCAGTGACGCCAGCGCGTTCGTGTAGCCCCATACGGACGTTGCACGACTCGGGCTCAAGGCTCCTGGCTCAGCAGTCGCTATTGATGAGAAGAAGATGGGCATCACCGTAGTGATGATGATGAGCACGAATGCTGAGTTCGCTACATCGTACAGTATCCAGCTGCGCTCCTCTTTGGTCAGCTTGGCCGGCCGCTCGCTCACCCTGCACCTCCTGTGTTCAGCCGGCGCAACTATACCGCCATCTCCAGAACCGAACAAGCGACTCCGGTCACTACTCACGTCGTTCTCGCACTTGAGTATCCGGCGAATTGGTGATACGAATGACGGGCGCAAGCGCATCATAGGAGGACCTATGGCAAGCGCCGGCTCCCATGTCCAAGATGAAGTCTTAGACGAACTGGTTCGGGCAAGCTCGCTTCTCGCCGGAGAGATCAACGTCAATCGGCTGATCGGGGCTCTCGTGGAGCAGTCTCTAGACGTCACCCACGCAGATCTGGCGGCGATGTATCTCTATCCGTTGGGGGAAAACGCTACGCGAGCCGCACTCAAACTCACCTATCAGCGCGGACGGTTCCAGATAGCCAAGGACCTCAAGAGAACCGCGGAGATTGTCACATTTCTTGAGGACTGCGGCGAGTCGGTGGTGCTGCTGTCCCGGAAGGACAGTCCCTTCCGGGAGGTGCTTCTGGCTAAGGAGATGGAAAGCGGGATCGCGCTGCCGGTCTACACGCCGGTGACGCGCATTGGTGTACTGATTGTCAACTCAAAAGAGCCAAATCACTTCGGACGGCGTCGCCTTCGATTCCTTGATGGGATCATCCAAATGGCCGCCGGGATGCTTCACAGCGCGAATCTCTACGGAGAGCTACAGGAGCATACACGCCATATTGAGGAGCTCGAGCGGTATCAAGAGAGCATCTTCTCCTCAATGACCAACTTGCTTGTCACCACGGATCCCGACGGAGGCATTCACTACTTCAACCGTGCTGCGGCAGAACGGCTTGGTCTGTCTGAGGAAGACCTGAATCGCGGTATGCAGGAAGTCCTTGGGCGGGGAATCACCAAGAAACTCATGAAGCAGCTCCTGACGGTGGCGGACTCCGGGAAGCCTGTGCTTGGCGTTGAAGGTCTTTACAAAGGAGAAGCCGACCACGGCGAGATTGACTTCTCCCTCAACGTGTCTCCGCTGCAAACCAAACGCGGCCGCGTTGAAGGCCTTACTCTTCTCTTCACGGATCAAACCGCGGAGCGGCAACTGAAGCAGGAGATGGAGGTGGTGAGTGAGGAGCGGCGAGTCATCAAAGACATGTTCGCCCGCTACCTCTCCAATGACCTGGTTCAGGATCTGCTCCAGCGGCCTGAGCTGGTGAAACCCGGTGGCGGCTCAAAACTTGCCACCATCTTCTTTGCGGATATCCGCGGCTACACAAGCTTCTCCGAGGGGCGGGACCCCGCCTACATCGTCAAGATCCTGAACGAATACTTCAATGAGGCCGTTGAGATTGTCATCCGAAACCACGGCTACATTGATAAGTTCATTGGCGACTGCATCATGGCCGCCTGGGGGGTTCCGATGGTGCACGAAGATGATGATGCCATCGCAGCGGTAACAACCGCGGTAGAGATCCAGGAGCTTGTTGCCTCAACCAATCGCGCGTTCTTCACGGGAGACGCGAGCAAACTGCGAATTGGGATTGGTATGCACACCGGTCCACTCGTCGCCGGAAACCTGGGGGCCGCCCGGAGGATGGATTACACCGTGATTGGGGACACGGTGAATGTGGCCGCGCGGCTGGAGGGTGTTGCTGAGGCAGATGAGGTGATCATCACTCAGGAGACGCGGGTCAGATTGGGTGATCGCTTCACGCTTGAAGAGCGTCCGGCAGTGCGCGTCAAAGGGAAAGCCAAACCCATTCAGATTTACAACGTCCTCGGCAAAGCCGGATAGTGGCCACCCGTTCGGTGGCGTGCAGACAGGGGGAGTCCATGCAGCAGATCATCGATTTCGTGGTTTCGCTACCGCAATGGTCGTACTTCGCCGCCGGGGGCTTGGGGGTCGCGATACTTGCCTTCGTCATCGCGGCAATACTCCGTCGTCGCCGCTTTCTCCGAAGACTTCGGACGTTTCGTGCAATTCCCGGGCGAAGAGATCCTCATGATTACTTTGGTCCGCGCGAGCTCCTGCGCAAGACTCGTCTCCTGGAGCGGCTTGCACAACGCGGAGACGGGGCCGTGATACGTGACCTGGGCGTGGACCGGCTTTGGGCCGAACGGCTCGAACAGAAAGAGAGCCAGGCCGACTTCCGCCGTGTGATCACCTACGCAGCTCAAACGGGCTTGTTCGCGTGTTTCCTTGTGTCTCTCAGGAACCGGAAGCTCGCAACACAGTTGGAGGGTTACCTCCGGGAGAACAACGATTTTCTGGTTATCCGACAGCTCGCGCTATCCGGGCGCGGGGAGGACTTCAGCGGCGCCGCGGCGCGCGACTTCTTCCACGAGCGGCTTGACGAGATCCGCGAGATGACCGGAGACCCGGAATGGCCAAGCAGGTATTTTGCGGTGAAGATCCTGCTCTATGATGATCAGGACCGCAGTCGCCGTGCCGTTTGGGACGCCTCGGCTGACCCACACCCGCTCATCCGGAAAACTGTTCTCACCGAGTTCGCACCACAGGATGATGACCGGATGTTCAGTGCCGCATACGATGCCCTGGTACACGATCCGGTATTCGAAGTTCGCAAGGCAGCTCGCGAACGCATTGCGCGCAGCTTTGCCGACCGCTACTCACTCAACGCCGCGGAGCTGGAGCGCGAGGAGGCGATTCATGTTGTCGAGCTCCTTGACGAGGACTCAGACGAAGACCGCAACGCCGCGGTAGCGCTCCTCTCCGGAGAGGAGCAGGAGCTGCACTTTGCCGCGGCGCGATTCCTTGATCGAAGTGGCGCACTTCGCAGGCTCTTCACGCAGACTGACCTGAGTGACCGGACCGAATTCGAACGCAACTACGATATTCTGAGCCGGGCGGTTGACGTTCATGTTACCGGATTCCTGCACGCGCTCAATGATAACGTACGTCCCGCCTCTCTGCTGCTTGCAGCACGACTGCTCCAACGTGGCGGCGAACAGACTCTGATTGTAGATCTTGCTGAGCGCGTTTTTCGTATGCTGCCGGAAACCACGGCTGCATACCCGGAGCTGTATCAGACCACCGTGGGGTGCATAAGAGAACGCGGAGACTACGCCGCGCTTTCCTCCTTGGCGCGGGAGATTGAGCGCATTCGCGACGATGAGACGATGCTTCAGGTGGCCCTTGCCGGCGTTCCGTCCGGGCACGACGGGCTCTTTGCATTCCTTCTGTTGGGCGCGCTGAAGGATCCTTCCACTCCGGCGCGTGACGAGCTCCGAGCCGCCGTACGGCGACTGGAGACGTCTCTGGTGCTCTCTGAGATCATGACCATTCTCACCGCTGGACGCGAGCGCTATCCCCATCAGGTCCGAATAGATGCGCTCAAGCTCTTGGGTGAGCTGCAGCTCCCGTTCGCGCTTCAGGATATCCTTGAACACCTGCCGGTGCTGCCGCTGGATGAAGCGCGCGCCTTTACCGCGCTCTTGGACTCGCTCTACTCGAAGGATCTGGAACACAAAGTTGGCGTACTCCTTGACGGCGTCGACGGCAGCGTTCGCGCGAGTTTGATTGCCGCGCTCCCGGCAACGGGGAAGAAGACATTCCTCACACAGATAAAGAGGGCCCTTGGAGACGCGGATCCGGATGTCCGGATCGCCGCAACCTGGTCTCTTGTGGAATACCAGGAGACTCGCGCGCTCACGCAAGCGGCGGAGATGCTTCGCGATCCACTGGAGCGCGTACGACTCAACGTAGCGCGCGCTATTGGCCAGGCAGGCGGCGACGCCGCGCTCGATTTGCTCCAAGAGACGCTTCAAGACCAGAATGAGGTGGAGCCGGTGAAGCTGGCGGCCATTGCCGGCCTTGCGGCCTCCTCACAGACCAAGGCTACCGACATTCTGGTGGATCACCTTGACGGCGCTTCTGAGCTCCGGGAGGAGCTGAAGGAGGCCCTTTCACAGATGACCGACCCCCGCTCGCTCAAACGGCTCATTGAGCGCTTCAAGGACGCATCCCCCGCACTCCGCGAGGCGATCACGAACGTCTTTGAACGAATGGGCGCGCATAGCGAAGAAGCGATCACCGGCCTCATGGCGGAGGATATCCCCTCACTGCGGGAATATCTCAACGAGATCCTCGAGGCAACAGGGTACGTAGAGAGCCGGATTCGGATGCTCAATCACCGTGACCCCAAAGTACGCAGGGGAGCTGCCGAGTTCCTTGCGCGTGTGGGAACCGCATCAGCGTTCCGTGGTCTGGTCTTGGCGGCACGCGATCCGGATGAAGAGGTGCGGGTTCGTGTCACCAAGGCGCTGGAGCGTTTGGCAACCCCTGAGGGCGAGGCCATACTTCACGCGCTGCAGCAAGACCCGGAAAAGCGCATCCGCAAATACACCCACTGGGCATTGGAACGTATCCAGGCGAAGAAGCTGTAGCCTCCACAGAGCGAGCATTCGCTGCACCCACGTCACCGAACACCAGACCGGCAGCCTGAGCTGGGAGTGAGATCATGCCGCTCCGGCGTTGCGGACCAGGCGACCGCGTGAGTATGATCATGGTGGAGTAGCCATGGCAGATACCCCAGAACCACCCGGGACGGACAGTGAAGTCCTGGAAGAAACCACCACCACAGTGGCTCCGCCCCCTATGTATCGCGTAATTCTGGTCAATGATGACTACACCCCACGCGAATTCGTGGTGTACATCCTCGTAGCCATCTTCCAAATCGGGCGGCCAAAGGCGCAGCGCATCATGCTTGGGGCTCACCAGGGCGGCAAATCAATCGTGGGAGTCTACACCTACGACGTGGCCACCACTCGGACCGACCGCGCCAAGCGCGAGGCAAACGAGGCGGGATATCCGCTGCAGATGTATGTTGAAGAGGTGTAGAATCCGGCGGCTTATGGACATCGCCCCCCCGGCCCGACTATAGTGTCCCCCGAACACCGATGCGTCGCCTCTTCTTGTGCCTAACCCTGCCTGCAGTGCTCGTCTTGTTGCTTCCAGTTCGGCTATTGTCTCTGGAATCGCCCCCTGATCAGCTGGTTATCTTGTGTGACGCAAGCTACAGTATGGGGCTGCGAATACACAACGGCGGCAAAACCGCGCTGGAACTGCTTACCGCCGCAGCCCTCTCCTATATAGAGCCGCTACCCACGCAGACTCCGGTAGCAATCCTCGTGACTGAACACGCAGGCCAAACGGAGATCGCGCTCTCCTACACCACCGACCGCGCTCTCCTGCGACGTACGCTTGAAGGCGTCTCACCGTGGGGAAGCACCGCACTGCAGCCCGCCATTGAGCGCGGGCTTGCCCTTGCGGCAGCCCCGGACGGAACCGCCGAGCTCCTGCTCTTGACCGACGGAGTGGATGCCGACACCGTGATTCGCGGCCACTCCGGTGTCTCCATTGCGGTGCCTTCCGGTGTTCGCTTCTCCGCCCTCACCGTCCCGGCAACGGCAAGCGTTGGTGTCCACCAGGACCTGGCGACGGCCGCCACCCGTTCGGGAGGCACGTCACGATTGGTGCTGGAGCCGCCAACGCACTCACGACCGCCTGCGGAGCCCGCAATGGACGGTGCGTCGGTTCCTGACCATGCAAGCCATGAGGCTCGTCCGCCGGCTGAGCAGCCGGTCTATTCGGCGCGCGGGCTCCAGCCCACCGCATTTTGGACCTCGCTCGCCCTGCTCACGGTGCTCTTGGGTGCAGTTGGTGCATGGTGGGCTTCACGTGAGCTGGCCTGGCTCCGACGAGCACGCCGGATACGCTCGCACAACGCGATCCCGCCTGTTGCCGTGTTTGATGTAGTGATCAGCGGTGGAGGCAGGACCAACATCATCATCCGTCAGTTCCCGGCATCGCTTGGTACTGAGCCCGAGTGTACCCATACCGTACCCGCGGCTCCCGGCCGCGGCAGCTTTGTTGTTGAGATCGATCGCCAGGAGGAGCGTGTCCGCATATCGTCCCGTGACGAGCTCAAGGTACATGGCCGGCAGGCGCGTGAAGCGATTCTCCAACGCGGCGACCAGGTGCGCCTGGGCGGATACACCATCTACTTCGAGGGTGTCATGGCCGTCCGGCGATGGCGTATCACGCGGCGCACTCACACGCCGCTGCTCGCACCGGTAGGAGTTTTGGCGGTTGGTATTGGAGCATTGGTAGCCTTTGGTCGGCCCGCTCAGAGTCCCACCCCACCCACGGAAGCCGGCGCTCCAGCCCAGGAGCGGACCGACGCGGTGGAACCCGCGGATCACACGCCGGAACCGCAAGCTGCCGCAATGGCCCAGCTACCCGCAACCACCTGGTCCCCTGCTACTCCACGCGTGTTCGCTGGAGCAGACCTGGTCGTCCACGCTCCCGGCGAGCCCGTGAGCTATTTCAAGGCTGACTACCTTATTATTCATGCACACCCGGATGATGAGGCGCTGGACTTTGGTGCGTATGCCGCACGAGCTGCCGAGCGCGGGGAGCGCGGCGTCGTGGTCCTGATGACCGACGGAAACAGCGGACTTGATCAGTACCCATACCGTCCGGTGGATGCGCTCCATCCCGCCTATGACCTCCGTGGAGCGGCTCTCTCACGCGTTCGTGTGGTTGAAGCCTCCGACGCCATTCGCATCTTGGGTGCCCGCTCCTACGTACGGTTGGGCCACACAAACGCGCCGTACAACGGGCTCCTGGACGAACAGACGGTCTCGCAGGTGCTGCAACGCTGGGGCGGTACGGAGCAGGTGGTTGGTCAACTCATGGAGCTGATCCGCGGTTTTCGGCCTACGGTGCTGCTCTCACCGGATGCCCCGCGGACAACGCGCGAGCACTTTGAGCACGAAACCACGGGGTATGCCGTCTGGGAGGCGGTCCGGCGTCTGGATACTGAAGGGGCGGCGCCTCCGATCCATCTGGTAGCGATCGATCCGCTCCAGCGCAGCGAGTACGGCGCGTACCTTGCGCACCCGGTAATTGATGCTGCCGTGCGCACACGGCACGTCGCTGCCCTCGCCGCTCATCTGACACAGCGCGACGCGACGATTATCGGCATAGAGACACGCCTGGCAGTGGGGTACGAGTTCTATGGCGTTGCACGGTGGGATCCGGCTCGCCCGCTCCCCGCCGACTTTGCTCTCTGGGGGCGACACCTTCCCGCACGGGCCACACATCCGGGTCAGATTGCGCTCCCGCGCCCGGTAGGTAAGTACGCGCTCCACGCGGTCGGTCCGCGTTCCGCGGCACCGGTGGAAAAGGGTGTGACCCAAGTCGTATCAGACAAAAAGGAAGCCAAGTAGGTTGTCCGGCTTGCGCGAGAGTCATAGATTGGAACGGCAAGGAGTACGCGTGAATACCCAGAACAATAGACGTACGCGCAATACAGAGCGCAGCGGTCTTGAGAACGTTCGGACCATCATCGCCGTCGCCTCCGGCAAGGGCGGTGTGGGAAAGTCAACGGTAGCCTCAGCGCTGGCAACAGAGCTCATGCATCGCGGTTCCCGCGTCGGATTGTTGGACACGGATATATACGGCCCGTCCATTCCAACTCTCTTTGAGCACCATGAGGTGGGCCTCACCGGCGATGACGAGAATATGGTGGTTCCAGAGCAGATTGGTGGACTCAAGGTCATGTCCTTTGGATTCTGGTTGGGAAACAGCCCCGCCATCATGCGCGGCCCAATGGTCACCAACTACGTCCAGCAGTTTCTTCATCAGGTGAGCTGGGGAGAGCTGGACTACCTCCTCCTGGACATGCCGCCGGGCACCGGTGATGTGCAGATCACCATCACGCAGAGCGTCCAGCTGGACGGCGCCGTTGTTGTGACAACACCGCACGTCCTATCTGCCGCGGATGTTGGAAAGGCCATCCAGATGTTCGACCGCGTCTCCGTCCCCGTCCTCGGTGTTATTGAGAACATGAGCCATTTCACCGCTCCGGATACCGGGACGCGGTACCACGTCTTTGGCCGCGGCGCCGCGGCGAGCATCTCCGAGCGATTCGGCTTGCCCACGCTCGGTCGCCTGCCCGTCTCCTCCGAACACTTCGGCGGACCGGCCCCGAATGCCCCGCGAAGCGAGGATCTGCAGAAGGCTCTGGATGCGACGCTTGAGCAACTCGACCGGCTTCAGACGGGGCTTGGGCTTCCGGAGGTCACCTACGACGACCAGCGGCTCACCCTTTCCTGGCCTGACAACACCACGACGGTTGTCAGCCACAAGACACTTCGCGCGGGGTGCCAGTGCGCGGTCTGCGTAGATGAGTTCACCGGAGAACAGCGGTTACAAAGAGAGGATGTGAAGGACGGCATTGCGCCCACCTCCGTCGACCGCGTGGGCAACTATGCACTATCCATTCTCTGGAACGACGGTCACTCCACCGGATTCTTTCCGTACGATCGGATACGGGAGCTCGCCGCTACCGAGCAGTTTGAGCAGTAACGGTCGCGCATCCATTAGCCGGCGTGGTGGTCACTGTTCCTCGGCCGCCGCTTGGACCTCAACTGCGTGGTCCGCTTCCACGCAGATTTCCAGACCGAAGATCTCGTACCGGCCAAGATAGTCCATCTCCGCGTCATCCAGTGTCCCCAGACGAGCCCGATATGACTGAATGAGCCGATACTCGTCAGGGGAAACGACAACCCTCCGCGGTTGTTTCGCCTGTTCTACCAACGCAGTGCGCTGGCGCCAGATCTCAACAATGAGCTTCTCTGCACGTTGAATGCGGTCCAATGGAGCCATCTATGGGCGACTGTCCGCGTCCCGCGCCCGCGGAGCGCGAGACACGGGACGCAGACCCAGAGAGACAGTTACTGGAAGAGTGCCAGCAGGTTGTACCGCTGGAACACACTCACCATGATCAGCGAAACCACCGCCATAATCTTGATCAGGATGTCAAGACTTGGCCCTACGGTGTCCTTCAGCGGATCACCAACCGTGTCCCCAATGACGCCGGCCGCGTGGGCCTCCGAACCCTTCCCCCCGTGGTGGCCGTGCTCTATGTACTTCTTCCCGTTGTCCCAGGCGCCACCGGCGTTTGCCGTGAAGAGTGCCAAGAGGATGGCGGACAGAGTGGTCCCGATGAGCAGACCGCCAACAAACTGCGGTCCCAGGACAAAGCCACCGAGCAGCGGAGCGAGGACGGAGATGAGGGCGGGGGTCTTCATCTCCTTAAGCGCGCCTGCGGAGGAGATCTCTATACAGAGCTTGTAGTCGGGTCGCGTTTCGCCGGTTAGGATCTTCGGGTCCGCCTTGAACTGCCGCCTGACCTCGTCTACCATCCGGCCCGCAGCCTTAGCCACAGCGTCAATGAGGATACCGGAAAAGAGATACGGTAGCGCCGCGCCAATGAGGCCACCAGCCAGCGTCATTGGCGTCAGCATGTCCAGGATGAGCTGGAACTGTCCGTAGATATTGGCGGGCCCGGCTTGCGAATAGAAATACGTTGCAAAGAGCGAGAGCGCCGCCAGCGCGGCAGATCCAATCGCAAAGCCCTTTCCAATCGCCGCGGTGGTGTTTCCCACCGAATCAAGCTCGTCCGTGATCTCGCGCACGCGTGGGTCCAGCTTAGACATCTCGCTGATTCCGCCCGCGTTGTCTGCGATCGGTCCGTAGGTATCTACAGAGACCGTTGCAACCACGAAGGAAAGCATACCGATTGCCGCCATGGCGACACCGTAGAGCCCTGCGACCGCGTTTGCCGTGATTACCGCGAGTGCCAGCAGCACCAGCGGGAAGAAGGTGGACCGCATACCGACGGCCAAGCCCTGCGTAATGGTGAGTGCAGCGCCTTGCCGGCTTGCCGCGGCGATTCCCTGGGTGGGCTTAAAGTCATAACTGGTGAAGTACTCCGCCAGCTGGCCGATGACGATACCGCTGATGATACCCGTGATGGCCGCTACCCACGGGGAGAACGCGCCGAGCGTCCAGCCCATGATTGGCGTGAACTCTTCGTTGCGGAACATGAAGAATGTCAGCAACCCATTGCCAACCAGCGTCAACGCGGCGCTCACCCAGGTTGCTGAGTTCAACTCGCGGTGCGGACGGTCGCTGACCTTCCTGATTAGGAGACTCAGAATGCCGATCATACATGACACCACACCAATTGAGGCGAACATGATTGGATAGTTGATCAGCTTGGCCACCAGCGATTCAGCCATAGGAACACCGTCAGGCAGAACCGCGGCGCTGGTGGTGTAGTACATGTACGCGGCCAGCACCACGCTGGAGATCAGCGAGCCGACATAGCTTTCAAGAAGGTCTGCACCAAGTCCGGCAACGTC